>JAPHSW010000060.1 GCA_026196615.1 Gammaproteobacteria bacterium
ACTTGAAGAGTCTGAACGAACTTTTTTCTTAAATGAAATGAGAAATTTTTTGATTGCCGTTCAACAAATCAGTGATGCAATTGAAAAAGATGATATGAACCAGATTGTTGTTGCAGCCCGAAAAGTTGGCTCAGGTGATTTAGCCCATGTGCCTCCAGGCATTATGGGAAAACTACCCCTGGCCGCTAAAAAAATGGGCATGTCGACTCACAAAGCATTTGATCAAATGGCAATGGATGCCGAATCACTGGGTGACAAAGACCACGCTTTATCACAATTAAACAAAATACTACCTACCTGCACTGCTTGTCATTCACTTTATAGTGTTAAATGAATTTAATAACAGGATGATATTTAATCGAACTCTCAGGCATCATAATGCCTGAGAGTTCAAAAAAAACAGTCATATTTTCCTAATGACTTTTCATAGCGTCTGCATGTCTTTGAATTAAATCATCCAGCTGATCTGCAGGCACAAATTCTTTCCATTTTTCCTGAGGCACATTCGCCATCGCTGTTGCTTTATAATCACCACACCCAGGACAAATAAACAAAAAAGTATGCTTGTTTTGGCAAGACTTATCAAAGGCAATATCATCCAGTTTGTACTGAACCTGACACTTCTGACAATTTAAATTAAAACCATATGCATCAGACATCTTACTTTACCTTTTTTTAAAGAGAGTATATGAATAGCTAAAAACAAGCTATATCATACTAAATTACTAGGTTATTTTATAGGAATTTCCAAGCAATTTAAAGCCTTAAATTATTTTATATAGAAAATCACTTTATGCGGACTATTTAAATATATGGACTATACTTAAATCTAAAATACCAAACACTTAAAAAAACTATAACTCTGAGTTGATATGAGTACTAATATCCTTGATGAATCCATCTATATCATTCATGGAAACAAGCTGAATGAAAAAATTAATGCCGAAGATTTTAATGATTCAAAAACACATTTTGTTTGCATAAATTCTATTGAAGAACTAGAAAAATACCCAAACTGCCTTTTTATTTTTGATCCCCAACTCCTTGAAATTGCTTCTTTTACTCAATGGAGTAAATATCTTTGGAATAGCATCACCATTTCAGAGCAACACCTTGGACTCAATACTGACTTATTATTACCAACAGGCTTTCCAAAGCGTGAAACAATAAAATTATTAGGCTTTGCCTGCCAGCAATTAAGAATTAAAGAACAATACAGTGTTACTAATAATTTACTCAGTTTTGAACACAAACGTATCACTCAATTAAACGAAATCGGTATTGCCCTATCCAAAGAAAAAAACCTGGGTGTATTACTTAAAAAGATTTTACACGAATCCCAAAATCTCTCCGATTGTGATGCGGTTTCTTTATATCTTGTTGATAAACAAGATGAAGAGAACCCTAAATTAGTTTTTAAGCTCTCATTTAATGACACTCTGGATTTCAAGATGAATGAATTTCAGATTCCTTTGAATAATAATTCTATCGCAGGTTATGCTGCACTGAATAATCAAGAGGTAAACATCAATGATGCATACCACATTCTTGATTGTAAACCTTTTCAATTTGATTCTTCTGTTGATGAAGAGATGAATTATAGAACCATATCTATTTTGGCTGTTCCAATCACCAATCATGAAAATCAGGTCATTGGCGTTCTACAATTTATTAATCGAAAAAGCCAACGTGATATAAAGTTAACCACTCCTGAAATTACCAAACAGTATGTCATTCCTTTTGATGCAGGTATTTGTCATTTGCTATGTGCTTTAGCAAGCCAAGCCGCTATTTCTATCGATAATGCCGTCTTATTAGAGAATATCAATAATCTTTTTGAAGGTTTTGTTCAAGCTTCTGTAACGGCCATTGAACAACGCGATCCAACGACCAGTGGTCATTCATTCAGAGTAGCCGATCTCACCACTTCTTTAGCAAACCGAATGGGAGCTTCTCAAAATCATGAATATCGCCAACTGACTTATTCTGGCTCAGAAATTCGTGAAATTCGCTACGCTTCCCTACTTCATGATTTTGGAAAAGTAGGTGTACGAGAACATGTCCTGATTAAAGAAAAGAAACTCCCAGAAAATCGCCTGGAATTATTGCAATATCGCTTTGAATTAGAAAAGGAGCGATTAAAGAGAAAAGCACTAGAACATGAATTACATCTGCATCATACACAAACACCTATAGAGAAAATTAATCTAGTACATCAGCAACTAAAGCTTCAAATTGATAAACTCGAAGCACATTTTCAGGCTATTTTAGAAGCAAATGAGCCTACTATCTTACCTGATGGTAATTTTACACACCTTATGTCACTTAAAGAGTTTCCTTACGAAGAATTATGTGGGAAAGCGGGTTATATTATTTCTGAAAATGATTTCCTTGCCCTTTCAGTCAAGAAAGGGAGTTTAACCGATGGGGAACGTCAAGAAATTCAATCTCATGTCGTACATACCTTAAAATTTCTAAATCAGATACCCTGGACAAGTGACCTCAATAATATCCCCAATATTGCTTCCGCTCATCATGAGAAACTAAACGGTAAAGGATATCCCTATGGCCTGACTGCCGAAAATATCTCAATGCCTTCTCGTATGATGACTATCTGTGATATCTATGATGCTCTGGTTGCCAAAGATCGCCCCTATAAAAGTGCTCTACAAATTGAAAAAGCATTAGATATTATTCAATCAGAAGCACGACAAGGTTTATTAGATCAAGAACTGGTGAATGTGTTCATTGATGAAAAAGTTTATAAAATCACCACAAGTAAAGATTATAAACCATCAATGAACACATCTGAGCCACTGAAACAAAATCATATCTGTAATGTTAACTTACATTCATCTTGAGAATAAAGTTACCACTTATACAGATAATTCATTGGTAAAATAATATAAGGTATTGTTCGTGACAAAATTTAATCGCTCTAATACCCTATCAATAATAAAAAAGTGCTTTCCAGGAAAAATGAAATGTGGATTAATTTTCCAACATTTACCTGAATCCATTCATATGGTGAGACGTTATGAAATTATAGGTGAAAAATGCACCGCTAATCTCATCAAGTTAATAAAAAAAGCTAAATAATAACAATCATAAAATTACATACCATACTTCATAAATCGATTGGTCAATAATTTATCATCTGCAGCATTTAATGCACTACTTTGAATTAAAGTATCCAAATGAGACAAACGTTCTGATGGTTTTGGATGTGTCTTAAACAAAAGTGCCAGTTGAGAATCATCAGTTGAGTATTTATCCAACTTATGAAGAACTTCAAGATAAGCATAGGGATCATATCCAGCTTTAGCACTGATCAACATTCCCAAATGATCCGCAGAAAATTCATCTGTTTTTGCCAAACCATTGGAATATAAACTTTTGGCTGCAACCATGAGCTTTTTACTGACTTCATCTGAAAGATATTGAGTTTTTAAGCTATCACCACCTGAAGATTGTCGAAGGGCAAATTGACTCAAATCATTTGCAATTCCAAATGATGCATTGCTCTGTAATTCATTCATATGATGTCTCTCAATTACATGTGCAATTTCATGGCTTAATACGCCGGCCAATTGGGCTTCATTGTCCAGAATATCCAGTAGACCTCTTGTGACAAAAATATATCCTCCAGGGCTTGCAAAAGCATTAATATTTTGCACATCCAATACAGCAAAGCGCCAGTTCAATCCTGTACGATTGGTTTGTAAAGCAAGCCAGACACCAACTCGATTAATATATAATTGTTTCTCTCTATTATTTGAAAGAGGGAAAGCACCGAGTAAAGTGGCTGAAACTTCTTTACCAATAACCACTTCTTCTGCATCGGTTTTTTCACCCATATTCGAGACATGCCTGGATATACTACCAGCCGTTTCAACAATATCTTGAACATCCAACGAAACTTCCTTGCAGGCTATTAAAGTCATCATAAAAACAAGTAGAGATAGACTAAAAACTGATTTTTTTAATAAATTATTTATTTTCATCATAAACCACCTTTATTTCGAATCAGTTAAAATAATAGCCTGACTTCTTAGTTGTCCCTGTTCAGCAAAAAAACGAGCTTTATCATGTGATATTGAAAATTTTTCCATATCCTTCACCGCATTCATATTCATTGTTGAATTTTCAAGTTTCTTATCTTCACTAATAACACCAAGTCCCATTATGTTAGTATTTGAACCAGTATTAACAATATCTTCGTTATCAAGTCCACGCACACCAGTACCTACTGTATGTGAAGACTGTTCACCAAATACCGATCCTAATAATGACACACTTGATTGACCAGACGCATTTTGAACCGCCTCGTTAAAACGCAAATCAATCATTCGTACCCAGCCCTTTATCTCTCCTGATGATGACGGTACATTCACCTCATACCAACTTCCTTTTCGAAGTATCACTGTTAGTGGTTGATTTTTTTTTAATTCTTTAATTGTTGTGCTATTAACAGAAGCACTTTCTTTTAAATTAGCAGTTCTTACTGTCACCGCATCTCGTGCTATAGCGGAATAAGAGAATATTAATAGAATAAATAACAATAAAGAAGCTAAAAGATTTTTAGCTGGATTCATGTTTCCTCCTGGGCTCATACACGTGAACCGCTTTTTCTCTCCCTTTAACTTTATGGGAGCCATGATCAATATAATCAAAAGATGCTTTACAAGCATCTTTTGTTGTTTGTGAAATCAAGATTCTTGCTCTGTTCTTGGTCAGACCTTCAATTCGGCTGGCTAAATTAACAGTATCACCAATAACCGTATAGTCATACCTTTGCTCTGAGCCAATCATACCAACAATAGCCTCTCCTGTATGGATTCCAATACCTATATCAAATGTAGTTGAATTTGTTTCTTTTTTAAAGTTTTCCAATTCACTTATCATATCCAATGCCGCATTAACGGCATCCACTTCCTGATTTTCACGAGCAATAGGTGCACCCCAAAAAGCCATAATCGCATCACCAATAAATTTATCTAAGGTACCACCATGATTAAATAAGACCTTAACCTGTAATGAAAAATATTTATTGAGAAGCTCAACAATTTCACTGGCCTCTGAGTTTTCAGACAAACTTGTAAAATTTCGAATATCTGAAAATAAAACTGTTGTTTTACAATGTTGGCTTTCCATGATTGACTGTGCTGCATCAGTTGAAACCAGTTGTTTAACCACAGTTGGATCAAGAAAACGTTTAAACACAGAGATAGTTTCACGTTTTTCATTATAGGTTTGTATATAGCGATAAAAAGATAATATAAAAAAGTACGCCCAGGCAAAACTCAGTAAATTTAAAACGGGAAACAAATAACCATTTTGAATTAAAATATAGCTGCAGAAATGTAGAATAAAACTCAATACCAATAGAGTTAAGACCAGAAAAATAAGCCGAGAGTTTTTATTAAAAAAATAAAACAACAAAAGGATAATAAGAGTCATCAACAAACTGCTGACCCAATCAGGAAATTGGTACAGGTGTTCATTATTGCTAAGATTATCAATAGCTGTCGCTAAAATATACACTGCTGGATAAAGACTATTAATCACCGTATGACGAATATCATGTAATCCCGAAGCCGTTGTTCCAATAATCACAATTTTATCTTTAAAATTGACATTTTCTGGTAAAGGTACCCCCTCCTGAAGTCGACCATAAATATTAGCATAAGAATAAGTCGTATAAGGCTGAGAACTTGCATCTTGCCAGTCTAAAATAATAGAGGGAGTATCAGGTAAATCTATACCCATGTTCTTAGTTACTAAAGCGGGCAGAGACAACAGCTTCCAGCCCTCAATTTCACTATAAACTTGATAGCGCCGACCCACACCATCAAAATCTTCCAGATAATTGATCGTACCGCTTTGCCAAAACTCTGGGGAAATAATATTGGGTAAAACCAATGAAACTTTTGCCTGTGGATTGGCATCACTTGTCCTGGTAAGTGGTAAAAAAGTTTCATATTCAGAAATGAGTTGTTCAGATAATTTATTATCTGCCTGTAAAAGCATGGGCAGATAAACAGTATTATTTTTTTCTACCACTTCCCTGAAATAATTATCACTATCGGGATGATATAGATCTTTTTCACTAAAAATTATATCAAAGACAATAGCTTTGACACCTTCTTTTTCAAGAAACTCAATTAACTCAGCATGGACAGAACGAGGCCATGGCCAACGTCCAACCACATTGTCCATAGCACGTAAACCTTGCTCATCAATATCAATAACAACAATAGAAGGATCTGCCTGATTATTCTGAGCTTGTGTTCGAATCAAATAATCAATCCACAAGTTGTCATAGCGATGAAACAGGTTCAGGTCAGAAATTGCCAAGGCAATCAGCAAAAAAATACCGGTGATATAAATAACTGTATAACTTTTACTTTGTTTCACTTGCAGGCCAATGAATTAACTATCTCTTAATAATAGCATTTAAACAAAAAATTTGGAGTGGCTATAAAAAAGACGACTAATATCATTAATTCAGTTCTCATACTCTTGAACAAATTGAATAAAATTCTGTTCAGGTAGGGGCTTGCTTATTCCATATCCCTGATAGTAATCACAATCATTTTGGCTTAAAAAGTTCTTTTGCAAGGTATTTTCTACACCTTCTGCTACCACAGTCATATCCATTGATTTAGCAAGACTAATAATTGTTTTCGCAACCGTACAACTATTATGATCGTCAGGAATATTACTGATAAATGATCGATCTATTTTTAAACGGTCAAATGGCAGTTGGTGTAAATATGCCAACGATGAATATCCTGTCCCAAAGTCATCCATTGCGATGGTGAAACCTAACTGGTTTAACTCCAAAAGTACCAATTTTGCTTTATCAATATTCTCAACAAGAGCCGTTTCAGTAATTTCTAACTCAAGATTCTGAGGGTTTAATTGACAACGATTCATCACTTTATCAAGATTAGCAACAAAATCAGGTCTTAGTAATTCCTTCGGTGATAAATTAATAGAGAGTGTAAAAGGAATCAAGTTTATTTCTTGCCAATTTTGTATAGCCTTACACGCCATTTCTATTACTTGTTCTCCAATAAGATGTATCGTTCCATTCTCTTCTGCGATTGGAATAAAAACATCTGGAGGTATCATTCCAAGTTCATCATCATACCAACGAAGTAAGGCTTCAGCACCACTGATATTGCCCTTTTGATTCGTTTGCGGTTGAAAATGAAGTTCAAATAAATGATTTTCAATCGCCACATTAAGACGTTGCTCTAATTTAATCCGTTCAACGTTATTTGCATTCATGGAGTCATTAAAAAATTGATAATTCCCTTTTCCATTTTGTTTGGCATAGTACATAGCAATATCACTATTTTTAATCAGCTCTTCAACCTTATTACCATCATCTGGATACATACTAATACCAATGCTACTCCCTATGTGTACTTCTGTTTGCTCAATTAAAAAAGGTTCTTTCAATTCATTAATAATATTACTGGATATAAATGAGACCGTATCAATATGTTCAATGCCTCGTAACAAAATAAGAAATTCATCACCGCCCTGACGAGCTACAATATCACTTTCACGAACCGACTGTTTTAGACGTGAACTCACCTCTATTAATAATTGATCACCTGATTGGTGCCCCTGGGTATCATTAACATACTTAAAACGATCCAGATCAAGAAATAATACTGCCACTTTACTCCTTGTTCGTTTTGAAATTGTTATTTCATGTTCAAGATGTTCATAAAATAATGAGCGATTAGGCAACTGAGTTAGGTGGTCATGATAAGCGAGACTATGCAACTCATCTTCTGCTTCTTTAAGTTTACTAATATCACGAAAAACACCCACATGATTGGTCACATCCCCACCATCATCCGTGACCACATTTATTGTTTCCCAAATTGGAAATAGCTCTCCTGATTTGCGACGATTAATTATTTCACCTTCCCATTGACCATTCTCATTTAAAGATTCCCAAAGCTTTTGATAAAAACCATGTTCATGTTCACCTGAGTGGATAAAGCTGGGCTCTTGCCCAATAGACTCAGAACGACTGTATTCAGTTAATTCACAAAAAGCAGGATTAACTTCAATAATCTTATTTTCTGCATCAGTGATTATGATAGCTTCACTGGTATTTGCCAATGCCAGCCAGGAAAGCTTCAACTGTTGTTCATTTTCTTTTCGAATCTTAGCTTCATCCTTAAGTTGACAATTTTTTAGTAACAGTTCTTCAGTTCTTGATTGAACTTCTTCTTCCAAATACTCTCCATGCTGAGCAAGTTGCCTCATATATAATTGAATTTTGTTATCACGCTGCTCCAAAGAGATAATCATCGCATTAAATGCTTTAATAATAGTTGATACAAAATCATTACTTTTACAATCATCCATTAATGCAGGAAGAACATCATTTTTAGTAATATTCAATACAGTTGTATGCAAAATATTAAGTCTTTTATAGGCAATAACAAAAAATACAATCAGAAAAATAACAATCAGAATCCCTCCTAAAAGCATGAGCAAGGATAATTTTTCTGTCTGTAACTTAAGTTGACTCGACAATATCTCAGTATTCTTTTTTATGATTGCATTAATTCGAATTTCTTGTTGATTGAGTAAATGCTCATATTGTTCCCAGTGATATTTTAAATTATCAACTAAAGAAATAAAGCTATCTGATTGCTGATCAACATCACCAGAATAGGAATAAAATTGCATGGTTAAAAATTTGAGTTGTTTATTTAAATTTTTCAATAAATCAATATCCAGATAATTATGACTACCGTTGCTATTAATCAGAACCTGTAAATTATCTATATTATCTTCTTGTTCAATAAACAATTGTCTAACAACATCTTGATAATTTATTGGTTGTTTAAAGTAATTTTCTATAGTTATAAATAAAAAATCATAATCAACACTAAAACCTGAAATTTCATTTTTTAATTTTTCAATCTTTAATGGATCATCCATATTTATGGCTAAGGACGATAACTGGTTCATTACATTTTTATGAAAATCTTTTAATAAAGACTTAAGCTCTTCCTCTACACTTGATAAATCATCTGCGCTTCTATCCTCTTCAGTATTTTCAGCTAACATCATTAAAAAGCGTATTCTTTTCACAAGAGTCTGAGAGAAACCAATATTAATTACAGTATTAGATAAAAGATTAATATTGGTTATTCTTTGATCAACCCAGGATGCCGATTCAAGAACTTCATCCAAAGACACTTTATTGGCAAATACATTTAATTGCACCATATGACGTATTGATGCAGTTTTTGATTGCAACTGAGCATATTGACTCTCCAACGATTCATGCATCGTTGCCATTGCATTCATATTATTATAGGCTTTGAAAGTCGTTGAAGGAGCAATAATTGCAGCTATACTATAAAAAACAAAAACCAAAATGATTGTACATATCAATAACCAGGTTAAAGATAATCTTTGAAAAAACATAGATTATTTTTCCAGAGAGAGTTGAATAAGCTGCCCCACATCTCCAGAACCAAACAATGGTTCTTCCAACTGAGGATCAACTTTTCTTCCAGCAATTTCATAACGTGATAAACCTAATAAAACAGAGGAGCCTGTAACAAGACGAATATCATCACTATAACCAGTATCAAGTTTCCGCATAAACTCAATAGTCCATCGACTGTCTAGCCATTTACCTTTTGCCCGGATATCCGCACGGCTTCCTATAGGCTGTCGATGTGAATATTTTGCTTCTTCATCTCCTTGTTTATCTATCAATATTCTATTCTGATAAGCACTTCTCCCAGAATCCCCCTTACGTTGTAAAAAAAATAATGAGCCATTTTTTGAGCGTAAGCGTTGCGCCTTGTTATTAGGTATTGAAGAGTATATTTGATTTTTATCATCTGCAAACCCTTTTGGGTCGGTTCGAAACGATTTCCAAAACCATAGGTCAGCCTGATATGGAACATCACTGCTTAGAGTTAAATCTCTAACCTGTGGATTCATAGCCCATTTCAGCACCATCGTATCTTCCCGTTTTGGCCCTGTCTTGTAATATGACTCTTTTTTGTCCCATATTAATGTTTTATGTTCACGGTTTTGTGTTTTATCAGGAAAACTAATCAGAATTACAATGGAATCACTATTATGTAGTGCTGAAAAAGTAATTTCATGTCCAGCAATGGCATCTTGTACTTTAATTTTTTCAGCGTGCTGCCATTGTTCATCATTAGCATTACCATCAATAGTTGGAAGTGAATTTACACTCTTAACGAGATAGTTCAAATCAGCCCAGGCATTACATGAAAAAAATAAAATAAATATCATCATTCTAAGCATAATCATTAAAACTCTTAATTAATATTATAAAAATGAGGATTTTATTTCGAACAAAACGTTGGAACTGAACATTGAATTCAGTATTAATGATATAGAATACCTCAAGACACCGTTTTATGAGCCAAAGATTATTAATTAAAAAACGAATCTCATTCTGTACCATTTTTAGGAGTTTTATAAAAGAGTTCTGAAGCAAGATATAAAAATTTCAGATATTCACTGATTGTTATCGTTAACCCCATGAAACAACAAGTTATGATTTACTTGCCACAATATAAACTTTTTATCAAATCATTAACAACTTTAAGAATAGGTAATACAATAAGATTATTCAATAAATGACTAGAAATTTTATTTTTAATACAGATAACGGTTGTTTGAATATTTCTAATATTCTGATTTTATCAACAAGAAAAATAAAACTAACGCCATAAATATTAGATAATTAAAAGACACTTAATTACATCAATTATAAATCTTATAATAAATTATTTTTCTTGCTCTGATGAAGAAACAAGATCAGTTTTGTATGATATACCCTGTGAAAGAATGAGTGATATGAAAGCAAACAATGCACCAGAATAAAAAACCAATGCAGGATCATATAGCCATAACAAACCAAAGGTCGCTGGAATTATCACGGCAGCAATATGATTGATACTAAAACTCACACCAGCTGAGGAAGCCATATCTGCTTGATCGGCAATTTTTTGAAAATACGTTTTTATGGCAATTGCCATAGCAAAAAATAAGTGATCAATAATAAACAATAGTGCAGCAATTGTCGCATCTTCAACAACAGCATATGAACAAAAAACAATAATCAAGCCAATATATTCTACTGTTAATGCCTTTCTTTCTCCAACACGACCAATCCATTGACCTATTTTGGGCGCAATGTATAAATTAAGAACATGGTTAGCAATAAAGAGTAATGCAATATCTGAAGCACTGTAACCAAATTTTTCGACCATCATAAAGGCTGCAAAAACAATAAAAATCTGTCGTCTTGCTCCCGCAAAAAAAGTCAGTAAATAAAATAAGCTATAACGTTTACGAAGAATAAGTTTTTTATGTTGAGGTGTTTCTTCGGTAAAGACAGGAAATAATTTCCAAATAAAAAAAACTAATATCAAACTAAACCCACCAATCATCAGGTAGATTATCTGAAAATCAAAACCAAATAAATTAAAAAATATCCATATTGAAGCATAACTCAGCAATGCAGCAGCACTTCGAACTGAAATTAATTGTCCCATTACCTTAGGTGCTTCAAGTTTACTCAAGTATTGCAATTGAAGAGACTGATTAACAGCTTCAAAGTAATGAAAGCCAATAGACATTAAAACAGTTGTGGCATACAAGCCATAAGCAAAAGGAAAGAAGCCTGTTAATGCGATTCCAGTTGTCAGCAGACAAAGCGAAATCAACGCCAGAGTTTGTTCTTTCCACAAGAGTAATAAAAAAACAGCTGTAAATGATAGAAATCCAGGCACTTCTCGTAAGCTTTGTAGAATACCGATCTCCGCTCCAGTAAAATGCGCTTCTTCTACAACAAAGTTATTTAATAGTACCATCCAGCATGAAAAACTAAGAGACATAATAATTGAGCAGCTAAACAAAAAATTCTTTTTTGTCAGAAGCTCTTGAGCAATCATTAGTTATTTTCTTTGATTTGAGGTAATTGATTATCAGTCATATCAGTTTAACCTAAACACTTATTTTAGGTTTAACAATACAGCTATCCATTGAATGGGCTTTTGTAATGTATTGACTATGTAAAAAAACATTCAATAAATTTTCATAACTTTCACTATTAATCATAATATCTGAAGTCCATGTACCCATTGCCTTATAAGCATCCAGAGTCATCACCAGGACATCTTCATCAATACCAGGGAGAAAGTCATAGATAATTTTTGCAATATGCTGTGCTGGCATTTCAATAATATCAAGCATTGCCTGTTGATAGGCCATTAAAAAGGCTTGTGACATTTCCGTTTCTAACCAGCTACGAGTAGCGCATAAACTACTAAATGCAATTGGTCCAATGGCTTCGCCAATGGAAACAACCATTTTTCCAATACCATCATGTTCTAATTGCTGTGGTGCTGGGCCTTGCTGATGAACAAAGGCTCCCTGACCTGAACGAAAGGCCTGATCCATTTGCTCGACATTACCTGCATTGATTATTTTAACCTTATCAAAATCTGCTCCATTAATATGCATAGCATAACGTAATGTTGCAAAAGGTTGAAATAGATGGTCAACGAGTACATCCTGTTCTTCCAAATCAGACCATTTAAATGATTCATTTGGTTCTCGTGCAGTCAGGAAAAAACCATCTCGATTGTTAATTGATGCAAAGTGCACAATATCTATATTTTCACCATTCTCTAATGCAGAAAAACTAATCGCAGGTGCAGACTGTGATAAATGAGCTGTGCCTGCATATAAATTTTTTTCAATAGGATTATCTGGAGTCGCTACTGTATAAACAGCCTGTAACCCTTGTTTTCTTAGATAATTTCCTTTGATGGTCATTAGCAGAGGTGCATAAAAAGCACTGTGCCGTAGTGCCATAACATTAATCGTTGCCATGAATATTTCCCTTTAGTTTTACAAACCCAGTAATTTTTTCAATTGCACTAAGTTATCTACATCCCAATCAGGTGGTGACATCCCTTCTGGTAACCTTTCTCCGGGAGCAAAACGACCCGTTCTTACTAATGCTGTTTTAATATCTAAATATTGAGCACCTAAAATATCGGTATCAGGCCGATCACCAATCATTAAACAGTTACTTGCCTGGACATTTAATTCTTGCATTGCAATTTCATATAACAATGGCTTGGGTTTTCCAATTGTAATCGGCTCCATTCCTGTAGCAACAATAAATGGCGCAACCAGTGCTCCTGCCCCTGGCAAAATTGCTCGTTTACCACGATAAAAAGCATCAACACTGGTATCCGGATTAGTACAGATCAACTGAGCACTTTTTTTGACAATCAAGTTAATACCCGTTGTCAGTGCTGCATAATCTAATCCTTCACCTTCTCCAACCACGACAAAATCCGCATTTGTTTTATCTTCATAGCCATATTTCTGTAAACTCTGATGTAATCCTCCCGCACCAATGGCAAAGAAACTAAATTCCGGTTTTTGTTGAGCTAACCAGGCTGCCGTTGCTTCTCCAGATGTAATTATGAGTTTATCATCAGGTCTCTCAAATCCAATTTCAGCCATTTTATCTGCCATGGATTCAGGCAAGCGTATTGGATTATTGGTAACAAAAATATGGGGAATATGTGCAATACTTTGCATAAACTCCATGGCTCCCTCGATGGGGTTCATACCATGAAAAAGAACACCATCCATATCCAGCAAAATTGCAGAAAACGGTAGCTCATGTTTTGATAAGTTGTTATTTTGATTCATAAAAGTTCTAGAGAAATATACAGTTATAAAGTGAGCTCACTGGTGTAAAAAAACAGTGCACTATTAATCCACATATGTATAACGATGCCAGCAAGCAGCAGAGCCAATGGAACTGCCCGTTAAATTCATTAGCTCAAGTCCATTCCCTGTTTCGAAAGCAAAAGTTGGAAAGGAACTAATAGTGAAGAATAAAGAGGGGTCTTTTTATTAATTGAACCATAGCCAATACATCACGAATGAATTAATAACTATGTTACCTTATTTTTAACTTGGATTGGTTGTTAAGTTTGCATATAAAATCGGTAATTTTTGCGGCAAATGCTCGGGCTTTCTGATAATAGTAAATCCATTCGTACCAAAAATATGAGGTAAGTACTCACCGCCCTGATCATCAATAGTAATGCAGAAAGTCTGTAGTCCTTTGGATTTGGCTTCATGAATTGCACGACGAGTATCTTCAACACCATAACGACCTTCATAACGATCCAGATCATTGGGTTTACCATCGGTCAAAATCAGCAATAATCGTTGCTGAGTATCCTGTTGCTCAAGCTTTGTAGCAGCATAACGAATGGCAGCCCCCATACGTGTATAAAAACCTGGTTTAATCGCCTGAATCCGAGAACGCACAATACCATTATAACTTTCATCAAAGGTTTTTAGAGTATTAAATCGGATATGTCCTCTATTTCGGGAGGAAAAACCATAAATAGAAAATTTATCACCAGTATTTCTGAGACTTTCACTAAATAAAAATAGAGAATCACGGATCACATCAATAATCCGGGCATCATTGGATAACCAGGTATCCGTTGATAATGAAAAGTCCGCTAACAACAAACAAGATAAATCTCGCTCTGAGGAACGCAATTGTTGATACAAATCGGGTTGTTCAACTTTATGACCGCTATTGCGTTCACCAGCATAATTAATATAGGCATCCAAATCCAGTTCACTGCCTTCACTTTGATGTCTGTGCCAGACACGTTTTGTAGTCAGAGCTTCCAATTGATGACGCAATTTTTTTGCTGTACGTCGTAAACCTTCAGGTAGTTGACCAATATCACCGGTATCATGCATGTAATTTATTACCGAACAATAATCTTTTTGCATGATTTGTTTTTTATAGTCCCATTCAGGTAATAATACATCACTTTCAAGAACAACTTCATCCATTGATTCAGCAGGTAAATCTAAATCAAATTTAACTTTACCACCCTTGGTTTGATTGTCTCGTGCCACTGATAGAAAATCCATATCATCTGCATTACTATCTGCCTTGTCTTGATCCGCTTCATCATCATCTTCTGTACTTCGATTGATATTCAAAAATTCACTGAAACCAAAAATACTTTCAAATCGATGTAAGATCAAACCATCTTTACCATCGGGCATATCAACCCGTTCTGCATTTCGACGTTTATTTTCTTTCTTATTTTGCTCAGGTTTAGATGGTGTTGACTCACCCTCAACATCTTTATCAGGCTGTGATCGACTGCTCAAATCCACAACTTCAGGTGGATTCGGATGGGGCCAGAGTATGACCGGTTTTGGAGCATAGCGGCTGGTCGGAAGCTGTTCAATACAACCAGGCTGAGTTAATGCCTGAGCAATAGCATCTTCTTGAGACTGTTCCAGGTCATTATATTGTTCATCAATATTGCGTAATTGAAGATAGGCATCCACTAAACGATCATAACGAGATTGCAAGCCAGGAAAGCGCTCTAGAACTTCAAGAGTTATGGTTTGGCTATAAAGAAACCACCCCTGTAAGCCTCGTGTTCGAGCTGAAGGATTTTCAAGCGAGTGAGCATTAATGGCTGCCAGCCAGTAATAAAGATCTTTATTTAAATCAGTATCTGGAAAAAAATTGATTTGTTTGGGTAAATGCAGTGTGTCTTCATCCTGCCAACTGAGTTCAACATATTTTCCCGTACCAGCCACACGATGTTTCCAGTTACGTTTAGCAAAATGTTGAGTCGCTGTGGATTCGACAATTCGTAGTGCATTATCACCACCAAGCGCTCGGAAAAAAATCCCCAGAGGTTTGCTCACCTGCGTTAAAGTGACAACTGAATCTTTATAGCTTCTATCAGATAAACGAGTCACAAGTTTATCCCAGATTTGCCCTACGTGTTCTTCCATCTTTAGTTTACCGAGAGTTATTTATCAGCTATTGATTACAATTATGTCTTCATCAAATGAAGTTACTTACCAAATGAAGCGTAAACAACTTCCATAAGTGCACTGACCACATCTTCTTCATCACTAAGTGGTTCAATAAGACCTGCAAGACAGGCTTCAACTGGATCAAAACCTGATTTTATCAATCGTGCGGTATAAACCAATAAACGAGTACTGGCACCCTCTTCCAGGTCATGATCTTTCAACTGTCTCAAAGCATTCGCCATTGCGACCAGTTTTTTAGCCATATGAGACTCAATACCTGTTTCCTTTTCAACCACTTCTTGCTCTTGAGATGGCTTGAGGTAATTAAAACTCATCGAGATAAAACGTTGACGAGTACTTGGTTTTAAGCCCTTCATCATACTTTGATAACCCGGGTTATATGATACAACCAGCATAAAATTATCAGGTGCATGAAGCGTTTCACCAGTACGATCAATAGGTAGAATGCGACGATCATCGGTCAAGGGGTGAATAACAACCGTTGTATCTTTACGTGCTTCAACGACTTCATCCAGATAACAAATACCGCCTTCACGTACCGCTCGAGTCAGTGGGCCATCATTCCAAACCGTTTGTCCATCACCAATCAAATAACGTCCAACAAGATCAGAAGCAGTTAAGTCATCATGACATGATACAGTGTAGAGAGGTAGATTTAATTGTGCAGCCATATGAGCAATAAAACGTGTTTTACCACTACCTGTTGGGCCTTTTAGTAAGACAGGTAACTGGTTGCCATAAGCATGTTCAAATAGTGATTCTTCATTTCCCTGAGGGGAATAGAAAGGTATTTCAGTCGCTTTTGTATCAGTAGTCATTATTTTTCAAGTCTCATTTTTCAGCTTGTAGAGATTAGAGCTTCTTAAAACTCATTTGATTAGAAGCCAATATCCTAGTAATTTAGGAAGTGGAATTATACCTTTTTTATAACTAAAGGGTTATACAGTATAAGAGACTCTATGAAATAAATTTCTAAGATAACCTAAACACTGGATAAATAATAACCGGTCCAAATAATAACGGGTATTACAATAACAAATCCCAACATGGCATGACGCCAAAAACCTCTGACATATCTCATTCCCATAAAGTGATCGATAATTAACTGTCCCTTAAGTGTAATGGTCAGTATGACAAAACCAACAATGGAAAGACCTGATAATTCAAGATAACCAACAAATGCTGTGCTTAACGTCAGAAGTATGAGAATTATCCATATAATTGTGAGTTTTGTACTTGATGTAAATCTAGCTGTAGACATAATAATTATCCTATCTAATGACATAAACAAGTGGAAATAGAACAATCCAAACCAGATCAACCATATGCCAATAAGATGCACCTGTCTCCATACCAAAATGGTTTTCTGCAGAGTATTTCCCTTGTCTGACAAAAAGATAAAGTGCACCTAATATCACCATGCCCATCATGACATGCATAAAATGAAAAAAGGTTAACGAGATGTAAAATGTGTAAAAAGTATTAGTGCTTAGATGGATGCCAGCTCCAAAAACATGGGCATATTCCCATATTTTCACAATCACAAAAATTGCACCCATAGCAATAGAAAGCAACAGCATATGACCTGTTCGTCGAGTATCATTATTTTTAATCGCATGTACAGCCATTGCCACAAAATAACTGCTGGTTATTAAAGCAATAGTATTAATTACTCCAGCAATTCGATGCAACTCCAATTGATAGGTATTAAACAATTCAAGGTTATTACTTCGAACAAAAACATAAACAATAAAAAAAACTCCAAAAACAAGTAGCTCAGCCATAATAAAAAACCAAATTGCTAAATCACCCGGCAGAGGTTCTTTTTCAATTACACTTTGGGAAACCACTTCAGACATAATAATAAACCTTCAATTACTTCTTTAATTAGAACATTGGAACTGTAAGTTCTAAACTTTTTTTAGAATAGGGCTATTGTACATAAAACAAACAACATTGATATGCAATATAGGTCACATATAATTCGATTATTGCTATCAATTTTCCTATGTTTTTCATCAACATATCAAACATAAAAAAAGGGCGAGGTATTAAAACCCCGCCCTTTTTTACATATCAACTTAGGTAGTTAATTAAGACAAATTACCTAAGTAAACAACTTAAATTTTGATAGAGAAATTTAAGCTGTAGCTTCTTCTTCACCACCAACGAAGAAGCTGTAGATATAGACCCCTAGACCAATCAGGAATACGATACCAGCAATCTCACGCATTA
>JAPHSW010000238.1 GCA_026196615.1 Gammaproteobacteria bacterium
AGAATGCCTATGTCTCTGGTGCAGGTGCTTATACTTCTGGCCCGCTTTCCTTTATGGATATCTACGAC
This sequence comes from Gammaproteobacteria bacterium, assembly GCA_026196615.1. GTDB lineage: Bacteria > Pseudomonadota > Gammaproteobacteria > GRL18 > GRL18 > GRL18. The sequence continues at coordinate 69 of JAPHSW010000238.1, forward strand.
AAGATGTGTTTTACCGTTTCTTCTGCTGGCGGTCGTCGTGGTGCTCAGATGGCAACCTTTGATATTGGTCACCCAGATGTGATTGATTTTATTCGTGCTAAACGAGAAGACGGTCGTTTACGTCAATTCAACTTATCCTTATTGATCACTACTGAATTTGTTGAAGCAGTCAAAAATGAAGCGCCATGGAAACTCTCTTTCCCAGTTACTGACAAAGAAGTACAGCAAGATGATTTAGATCTGAACAATATTGAGCAAATTATCTGGCGTGACCTGCCCAACAAAGAAGGTTACATCGTGAACAATGACGGTCTGGTTGCCTGTCGTGTCACCCGCACCCTTCAAGCTCGTCGTTTATGGGACATCATCATGTCTTCAACTTATGACTATGCGGAGCCAGGCTTTATCCTAATCGACAAAGTCAATGAAATGAATAACAACTGGTTTTGTGAAAATATTCGTGCCACTAATCCTTGTGGTGAGCAACCATTACCACCTTATGGCAGCTGCCTGTTAGGTTCAATCAACCTGACCCGTTTTATTGATAAGCCTTTTACCAGTGATGCCTCTTTTGACTGGGACAACTACCGTAAAACCATTAAGATTTTCACACGTATGCTTGACAATGTTGTTGAAATCAATGGCTTGCCTCTGGCACAACAGCGTGAAGAAATCACTAATAAGCGTCGCCATGGTATGGGCTACTTAGGTCTGGGCTCATCTTGCACCATGATGGGTATGAAATATGGTGATGATAACTCATTAAAATTTACTGAAGAAGTCACTAAAGTGATGGCTATTGAAGGCTGGAAAGCAGGTCTTGAACTAGCAAAAGAAAAAGGTCCAGCAAAAATTATGGATCAAATGTTTACTGTCACTGGAGAAATGCTACATAAGCGTCCAGAAATGCTTGCTGATGGTTTCAAAAGCGGAGATAAAGTGCCAGGAAAAGTTCTGCATGCAAAATACAGTCGCTATATGCAGCAACTAGCCAAAGAAGAACCTGAGCTTGCCACAGAACTTGCTGAAGTCGGTGCACGTTTCACTCACCACAGCTCAATTGCACCTACTGGTACGATTTCATTATCTCTGGCCAATAATTCCAGTAATGGTATTGAGCCCAGTTTTGCACACCACTACTCACGTAATGTCATTCGTGAAGGTAAAAAGACCAAAGAGAAAGTCGATGTCTTTTCTTTTGAGCTACTGGCTTATCGTGAAATGGTCAATGCGAATGCAATGCCCTACTCTGAAAAGCCTGATGAACAACTACCTGATTATTTCATCACCGCAGATAATATTTCACCAAAGCAACACGTTGATGTACAGGCCGCAGCACAAAAGTGGATTGATTCATCTATTTCTAAAACAGCCAATGTACCAACTGATTATCCTTATGAAGACTTTAAGAATATTTACGAATACGCTTATGACAAAGGTCTTAAAGGTTGTACCACATTCCGTTTTAACCCTGAGGCTTTCCAGGGTGTATTAGTAAAAGAGGCCGACTTAGAAAAAACAACTTATCAATTTACTTTGGAAGATGGTGACATCGTCAATCTCAAAGGAAATGAAGAAGTTGAGTACGACGGTGAAATGCATACCGCAGCTAATTTATTTGATGCACTTAAAGAAGGCTACTACGGAAAATTTTAAATAAAGACTCATTCTTTAAAGAAATTTCCCTTCACCCTTTTCATCTCAATAACGACTTTGAATGAACAAGGGAGAGGCCAAAGTGAAAGTAGGAATATAAAGGTTTATGAACATGGCAATAAAAATAGACAGTAAAATTGTCGGCTATAAAGTACTGACAGAAGACGATAACAAAGAACCCACTGAATCATGCAATGATCCCCAGATCAATGATGTAGAAAGCATGCACGAAAATCTGGAACGTCCAGAAATGCTATTGGGTTCAACCTATAAAATCAAAACACCACAATCAGAACATGCACTGTATATTACAGTTAACGACATGGTACTGAATATGGGGACAGAACATGAAGAGCGTCGTCCATATGAAGTGTTCATTAACTCAAAAAACATGGAGCACTTTCAGTGGGTACTCGCTCTAACCCGAGTTATTTCTGCTGTCTTCCGTAAAGGTGGAGATGCCTGCTTCCTGGTTGAAGAATTAAAAGCTGTATTTGACCCCAAAGGTGGTTACTTTAAAAAAGGTGGTGTATTTATGCCCTCTTTAGTAGCTGAAATTGGTTGTGCAATTGAATCACACATGAAATTCATCGGCATGCTTAAAGATAATGAGCTGGATGAACATCAGAAAAAATTAATTGCCGCAAAGCGTAAAGAGTTTGATGAAAAAAATAAAGCGAAAGCAGAACCTGTTGAAGATGATACCAGCAGTTTCCCTGAAAAAGCTCAGCTTTGCAGCAAATGCCAAACTAAGGCACTTGTTTTAATGGATGGTTGTATGACTTGTCTGAATTGTGGCGATAGTAAGTGCGGTTAATCATTATTTAACTGTGTTCCAACATAAAGCGCGACTTGTCCACCATAAGTCGCGACTTTAATCATCATAATCCACAACGATTTCATACGAAACCAGAAGCTTATATCTTTTTTAAGAATATTAATAAAGCTACAGTTGAGAGTTTTTTTGAGATAAAAGATTATTCATTCATAGCCAATAGAAATAATTAGCCTTTCCATCATACTGTGATTTGGAGTGATGGTGTGAGAAGGCTCAATTATTATCAAGGCGTCGCAATGTATCACCAGAGCTTAGCGCCTAAACAAAATTTGAAGAAAAACGAAAAAGTTTCCTTTTTCAACGTCTTCTCTGGAACTCTGGTGAAAATTGAACGCAACGTTACATTTCAAAATAGATCGAGAATGGAAATAGCAGAGATAATAGAGCCAGGGTTTTCAACCGCAGATTCTGACTTCCCCGACATCAATATGGATGAGGGAAACTTAATCCTTAAATTTAGGGATTGGCAGGAAATTCAGCGTGAAGTTTTCTTTTCAGATACCGTTGCATTCAAGTGGCAAATGATCGAAACCATCATCGAAGGCGAAGAATACGACAGAAGCCATATAATTACCCAGTCAAAATGGTTAGCAGAGCATATAAAGCAAGGCGAAATCGAGGCTCAAGAAGAGTACAAGCATTACAAATTTAATTTTAATGGGAATGGGCAGCTTGAGGTAATCAGCAATGATTTCACGGTCAAAATGTAACAAGTCAAAGCACGCGGACTTGGCAAAGCTGTCACCTTTTTTGTTCCCAAAAAGCCGCCAACTTCACCAGGCCTGTTTGAGGCGTTATGGGCCTACACCATGAGTATATCGTCGCAACAATGATTATCGAAAACGCAATTGAAACTCATTATAGAAAACTTGATGGTCGTCTTAGTAATGAGTACATGGAATTATACGAGTCATTCAGCAACGAAAAACTCCAGTTGTTATTTTCTACGCTTCATACGATGCTGACCAATTGCTTTAATTCGATGAATGAACGATTACCTACAACAGGTATGTCTGCCCATTTTTGGGCCGATCCAAGTCGGGAACTAATCGAAAGTATAGAAATTATTGAGGCTCTGGAGCGATCATTAAAAAACTCTGATTACTCATTTAGCGTTGATGAGTACTATAGAAATAAATTATCACTCTGTAAGAGTTTTTTAAGTAAAAGCGGTGGCAGCAGTATCCCACCTAATACCGAAAAAATGGAGCTGTATTACACAATTCCAATCTTTATACCCAAAACCACTATTATAATTGAGAATCAAAATAATATTTCAGAGCTAAAGCTTATTGGTGAGGGCTCGTATGCACAAGTCTTCAAATATTCGGATAAATTTTACTTAAAAAAATTCGCCTTAAAACGCGCGAAGAACAACCTAAGCGCAAAGGAGTTAGAAAGGTTTAAACGCGAGTATTCACAAATGAGCACAATGAATTCCCCTTATATTCTTGAGGTCTATGGCTACAATGATAAGAACAACGAGTACATTATGGAGTATATGGATGCCTCGTTGAATGATTATGTAGTTAGCAACAATACTAAGTTATCCTTCCAAAAAAGAGTTAAATTGGGACTGCAGATAATTAAAGCATTCTCATATATACACTCAAAAGGCGTTCTTCATAGAGACGTAAGCCCAAAAAACATATTGCTTAAAGTATACGATGATACAATAGTGGTCAAAATCGCAGATTTTGGTCTTGTGAAAATTATCAATAGTGATTTAACTTCAGAAAATACGCAGTTCAAAGGTTATTTTAACGACCCAAGCTTGGTGGTAGAGGGCTTTGATAATTATAATATTCTGCACGAAACGTACGCACTTACCCGTATCTTGTATTTTGTACTGACCGGAAGAACAAGTACTGATAAAGCCAAACCCCATCTAGTTAATTTTGTGGCAAAAGGCTTGAACAGCAATCAAGAGCATAGGTATCAAAATACTTCCGAGCTGAGAAATGCATTTCAATGTATCAAGCCAAATTAATACTGCGTTATATAATTACCCATAACAAGGTGCTCATTCGGACGCGAGATCTCCTCAGGCACGTAGCCTGCTGCCGTTAGATAGATTATCAGGTGAATCATTAAAGAGTACAATACACAGTGGCAGCATTCCTCATACCTTGCTCTACTGCTATAAACGTAACCGCCAATTAATCCCACATTGACCTATTAACCCAGCTACTGTAAAGAGCGAATTTTTTCAGAACAGTTCCAGGGCAGTAGTTGATCAATA
>JAPHSW010000225.1 GCA_026196615.1 Gammaproteobacteria bacterium
AAGCTATCTGTTTTCATTATTTAAGACCCCTTTGATTCGGTTATGGCTGCCTGCAGTGATAACATCAGCAGTGACTTTTTTGTGTCTTATCATCATCCATTATATAGTTGCTACACAAGAAATATTATTGACCATATTACCTGCATCAACCATAGGCTTTATATTTTGCTTCTACACCTCATATAAGCTGCATAGACAAATTTCTTTGAACCAAAGTAAAAACAAAGGTTAATACCGTGAATACTGATGCCCGTCGTCCGTTAAAAGTGAGAGACGTTCCTATTGCTCAAAAGTTTGCCCGATATTTAAGTCAGAAAAATATCACACCAAATCAAATTTCTATACTCAGTGTGTTCTTTGCCGCTATTGCTGCATTTTGTCTGTTTTATTTTTCTAAGACACCACAATGGTGGTTGCCAGTGCTTGCTGCATTTTTTATTCAAATGAGATTGTTGTGTAATCTTTTTGATGGAATGGTTGCAGTAGAAGGAGGCAAAAGCACTCATTCTGGTGAACTCTTTAATGATATTCCTGACAGAATCGCAGATCCCTTGATTCTGATTTGTTCGGGGTATGCTATTACGATGGTTAGTTATGGTAGTGAGCTTGGCTGGCTTGCAGGTATTTTGGCTGTTTCAACGGCTTATGTGAGGACTTTAAGTGCTAGTATTGGTGCTCCAGTTAATTTTCAAGGACCTATGGCGAAACAACACCGAATGGCGGTTTTGACTATTGCCTGTCTTTCTACTGCACTTGAAACTGTATTATCTAATACTCATTACTCAATACTGGTTGCTTTGTTTATTATTATTCTCGGTAGTGTGATTACTGTCATTCGTCGTACGGTATCAGCTTCTCGTTCATTAGAAAATAAGCCTGAAAAGATTGGGGGGAGTAACCAATGATCACTATACCTCAAAATTCTCTAATAGCTATGCTTGTTATACTGTGTTTATTAGTGATTGGTTCAATAAGCCGGTTGTTTATTGAAAAAAAGAATCCTGAAAAAGATTACACAGAATTAAGACAACGTATACAGTCCTGGTGGTGGATGATAGGCATTTTGTTTGCCTGTATGAGCATTGGTGAGACTTATGCCATTATCCTATTTGGTTTTATCAGTTTTTTAGCATTAAAAGAATTCTTTTCTATTGTTCCAACACGCCAGTCAGATCGGCGGGTTATCTTTTGGGCATATTTGTCTATTCCTCTGCAATACTACTTTGTCAGTATTGAATGGTATGGCATGTTTATTATTTTTATCCCCATTTATATTTTTCTTTTTTTACCGATGCGAATGGTTTTAATTGGTGAAACCAAAGGTTTTATTCATGCTGCTGGTATTATGCACTGGGCCGTTATGTTGACAGTTTTTTGTTTGAGTCATATTGCTTATTTATTAGTATTACCAGAGAAAAATCCTGAAGCAGGTAGTATGGGACTGGTGATTTTTTTAATCTTTATGACTCAGTTTAATGATGTCAGCCAATATATCTGGGGTAAGGCCCTAGGTAAACACAAGATTATTCCTAAAGTGAGTCCTAATAAAACATGGGAAGGTTTTTTAGGCGGTATGCTGACTATTACACTAATTGCAGCACTTATCGGCCCCTTCTTAACACCCTTATCAATATCACTCAGTTTATTGGCCGGCTTACTTATCAATATTTCAGGTTTTATTGGTGATGTTGTTATTTCATCAATAAAACGTGATTTGGAAATTAAAGACAGTGGTGATTTGATTCCTGGGCATGGCGGTATTCTTGATCGCTTTGACAGTTTAATTTTTACTGCTCCGTTGTTTTTCCACTATCTTCACTATATTGCTTATTAGAGTTTATTTTATGGACAGAACTTATTTAAACAGAAAGGGTATTGGTAAAATTTTACAGATTATTTTTTTTGCTCTAGTGGTCAAGCCTTTGGTCTTTATTATTTTGGGGCTGAATATTCGAGGTAAAAATAATCTACCTGGGAAAGGACCGGCAGTTATTGCTGCAAATCATAATAGTCATCTTGATACAATGGTTTTGATGAGCTTATATCCCTTGAAAAAATTATATAAAATCAGACCAGTGGCTGCTGCAGATTATTTTTTAAGCAGTCCGATGAGGGCATGGTTTGCACTGAATATTATCGGTATTATTCCATTGGAGCGTAAGCGGCGTGTGGCCAAAAAAGAATTATTTTCTGGCTGCCATGACGCCTTAAATAATGATGATATTCTCATTATTTTCCCGGAAGGGAGTCGAGGTCAGCCTGAACAAATCAGTGCAATAAAAAAAGGCTTATTTCATATTGTCAATGAAAGAACAGATACTCAAATAACACCGATTTTAATGCATGGTTTAGGCAGGGCTTTACCAAGAGGTGAAGCTTTATTGGTACCTTTTAATTGTGATGTAGTGATAGGAAATTTACTGACAAAACCTGAAACAGCCGATGACTTTGTTTCACAATTAGAGTCAACCTATCAAGAACTAAAAAAATACTGTATTACTATTAAGCACTGATTGAGTTATCCTTTAATTGATGGAAATTATGGGGGGGATTGTCATGAGCTGATACACTGTCAGCTAGCAAATGGATAAAATTATCGTAATTCGATAATTTGTTGTTGACAATCAATAATATTTTTGTAAGATATATGTTATGTACTGAGTTAAATATTGAAGAGGTGACATATGCAAAATCTTGCAAGAGTAAAAGTGTTAAGTAATTGGATTTATAACGCTTTATCAATTGGCATCGTAATTATTCCTGCTTACTACGTGCTGTATTGGCTCCTAATAAATCATATTGCACTCCCACTAGTGACAGTTAATACAAGTGCTGCACCAATCACATCATATGAGCTTCCAATTGAAATATTAGCTATTGGTTTCATTTCGAGTTTACTTCCGCTAACTGTATTGATATACGTTCTGATCAATTTAAGAAAGATTTTTTTGTTTTATAAAGAGGGCGTGATTTTTTCATTTGAGCATGTTGCGCTATTTAAAAAAGTGGCGAAGCTACTATCCATATGGGTTCTTTTATCCATAGCCTATGAGTCGGTTAAAAGTGTTCTTTTTTCATTGAATAATCCTGTTGGTGAACGAGTTTTAAGTGTTGGGTTTGGCTCTGAAGAATTGACCGTAATAGTCGTGGCTGCTTTTGTCTATGTTATTGCATGGGTGATGGACGAAGGTCGTGTATTGGCTGAAGAAAATCAAATGACAATATAATTGGATTTTTCATGGCAATTAAAATTAACCTTGACCTTGTATTGGTAAAAAGGCAAATGAAGTCAAATGAATTGGCTAAGTTAATAGGAATTACGGAACAAAATCTTTCAATACTAAAAAGAGGAAAGGCAAAAGCAATTAGAGTTAGTACTCTAGATTCAATTTGTCAGCACCTGGACTGTCAGCCAGGTGATATTCTTGAGTATACAGATGATGAATAAATCAGCTAATGATTGTACACATCTAGATCACAAAAGGTTATTCATAATAATAAGATAGCCTATATTTTGTTGTTGCCAATGTCCTGAAATTGATTTTATTTAGTAGAGCAATGAGTTATATTTCCATTAGGAAAACATACTATAGAGCTAAGAATGATTTTAGAAAGTAAGAACTTGAAGTTAAAGCCAGTTACGGATGAAGATTATAATTCTTATAGACAGATAAAACCCTCTGAAGAATTTTATCTGATGGTAGGAAGTGATCCTACACAAAGTATATTTTTAGATGATAATAAAATTAAAGAATCTTTTGGTAAATTGAAAGGAAAGAAACACTATTGGTTAGTTTATCTTGCCTCTGAGATTATAGGTGTCGCTTTTCTCCATTCTTTTGATGAAGTTGATCGTCGTGCAAGATATGCAGTTGGAATTTATAATGAGAAACATTGGAATAAACACTATGGTGAAGAAATTACACACAAAGTTCTAGAGTATGCATTTAAAAAATTAAATCTGCACAGAGTTGACCTAAGAGTTCTGGAATATAATAAACGAGGTATTGCGTGTTATGAAAGATGTGGTTTTTCTACCGAAGGAGTACTAAGAGAAAATGCTTTCATTAACAATGAGTGGCACAATGATATTCTTATGAGTATTTTATTTCATGAGTATGTAGTAAGAAAATAATATGATACCCATAAACAAAAAATATCAAATAATTTATTATGCCTTTTGGGAAGGGAGAGCTTTTTACGTCAATGAGATTATGGGATATAAAATTTATTTGATTCTCTCGAATTGATACATACGAGTTTTAAACAGGTCTCCAATGAATAATTCTTATCATACAATTTGTAAGCCTATAGAAAAAATAAATCTAAAAGAGCGAGATGAAATTGTTGAGCTTTATTTGAGTTATTATGACGGTAGTAATGCAGGGCAAGTTATATCGGATTTGAATAATAAGACAGACATTATTTTAATGATTTATAAAAATAAAGTTGTTGGTTTTACTACTCTTGAACTGTATGAAAGACAGTGGCAAAAATGCCCAGTCAGAATTGTCTATTCAGGTGATACCATTGTTGCAAAAGAACATTGGGGGCAACAATCTTTAACCTTCGCCTGTATTACCAGAATGGGACAATATAAACAGAAAAAACCAGACTTGCCCCTTTATTGGTTTCTTATTGTTAAGGGGCATCGAACCTATAAATATTTACCTGTCTTTGTGAAAATATTTTATCCATATTGGGGTTCTCAGGTTGACTCATTAAAAAAAATGGCTGAATTTTTAGCGCGAGATAAATTTGGTGAAGTTTATAATGCACAAACAGGTGTTTTAGAATTTCCTGAATCAAAAGGTCATTTAAAGGAACAGTACGCCTATCCTAATGATAATGAAAAAAATAAATTATCTGTCAACTATTTTCTAAAGCGTAACCCAGGATATTTAAAAGGTTATGAATTAGTTTGTTTATGTGAGTTGTCCAGGGAAAATATGAAACCATTAACTAGACGTGTTTTTGAAAAAGGTCTGTGATGAGCAAATCTGATTTACAGATTGTACAGGAACAATGGCTACTTCACTGTTTGCATAAAAATAAAAAATCCAGGTTTGGTAAGCGATATAATTTTTCAGACATCAGGTGTATAAAAGATTATCAACAGCAGGTGCCTTTAAATCATTATAATGATCTGAAACCCTGGATTGATGCATTGTCACAGGGTGAAAATTCTATCCTGTTTGATGAACCTGTTATTGCCTTTGAAGTTACCAGCGGTAGTACCCATGCTAGAAAACTGATTCCTTACTCTGAGAGCAGTTTGTTAGATTTTCAAAAGGCAATTTTACCGTGGTTAAAATTGATTAGCGAACAGTATAAATTACAAAGTGGTTTTGCTTACTGGGCTTTAAGTCCTGCTACCCGGAAACAAGAATTCACAGATTCAGGTATAGCAATTGGCTTACCTGATGAAAGATATCTTGGAGAAAATATTAGTTCCTTTTTTACTTTGCAAACGGCAGTTCCACATTGGGTCGGAAATATTGAAGAAGTGCATAAATGGCAACTTTATACTCTCTACTGGCTGATTTGTAAAAAAGAACTGGCATTTGTATCGGTATGGAGTCCTACCTTTTTTATTGTTCTGATAGAAGCAATAGATAGGCATTATTCTAATTTGTCAGCTCTGTTGTTAAAGGGAGGACAATATAATCAACATTGTTTACCTGCTGATAAAGAAGCATATCAACGATTGTTACAATACAGGAATAGTAAAGATAGTAAAATACTTTGGCCCAAGTTAAAGTTAGTCAGTTGCTGGGCAGATGCTTCTTCTAAAAGCTATTATGCACAATTAAAAAAAATTTTTTATTATGCAGCTTTTCAAGCCAAAGGTTTATTATTAACTGAAGGAGTTGTCACGATACCAGATAAGGATGGGCAAACTGTTTTGGCAGGGCAGAGTGTTTTTTTTGAGTTTTTAATAAATGATAAAATAGTGCTTGCTCATGAATTAACGATCAACAGCTGTTATGATGTCATTATTACGACTTCTGGTGGCTTGTACCGCTACTGTACACAAGATAGGGTTGTATGTGAAGGTCATAGGGATGGTTGGCCGATATTGCGATTTATAGGAAGAAATGGAATACAATCTGATTTAGTTGGAGAAAAACTAACAGAAGAGTTCGTTACCAGTTGTTTATCAGTCATTGAAGACTTTAGTCTGTTGTTGCCCTGTAGGGGAAAAAAACCTTATTACTGCTTATTATTAGAAAAAAATGTCTATACTGATTACTCTGATATAGCAGAAATATTGGATCAGCAACTCAGTAAAAACTCACAATATGCCTATGCTAGAAAAATGGGACAACTTGGAAAAATAACCGTACATACTATGGAACAGCCGTTAGATAAATACCTTCAAGTAATGATAAATGATGGCATGCGTATGGGTGACATTAAAATCCCAGCTTTATCGCTGGATGATACCTTGCTTAAAAAAATGGGAGAGCTATAACCATGAAAGTTACTCTTATTTCTCCCAAGGGACCACTTTATAGAAGCAAGGGAGGTATATTTAAAAAATCATTACGTTACCAGCCACTAACTCTCACTACTCTGGCTAGTCTTATCCCTGATGAGCTTAATGTGGAGCTTGAGTTAATTGATGAAGGTATAACTGATGTGCCTGATATACTTGAAGTAGATCTGATTGGTATGACGGTTATTACTGGCACTGCTAATAGAGCCTATGAGTTGGCAAAGCGTTTTCGAGAGCAGGGTATCACCGTGGTATTAGGTGGTCCTCATGTTACCCTACTACCTAAAGAGGCAGCTTTACACGCTGATGCTATTTGCATTGGTTATGCAGAAGATACTTGGCCGGAGCTATTACGTGATTATGCTCAGAGGCGATTAAAAAAAACTTATACACAAGCTGCTGATTTATCATTAGAGGAGCGTCCTTTTGCCAAAAGAGAGCTGTTTGATAAGAAACATTTTTTAACTCAGGCTGTATTTGAAGCAACCCGATCCTGTGCTCATACCTGTGAGTTTTGTGTTGCACCTGCGGCCTGGGGGCGCAAACAATATCAAAGACCTGTTGACTGGGTAGTTGAAGATATTAAACAAGTGGGTCAGAAAAAAAATATTTTTATAGATTTAAATCTGATCTCAGATATTAAATACGCTAAAGAATTATTTCGAAGTTTAATACCACTTAATATTCACTGGTATGGTTTGTCAACGGTATTAATTGCTCATGATGATGAGTTAATTGATTTAATTGCTCGCAGTGGCTGTAAAGGATTGTTGCTTGGCTTGGAAACAGTTTCAGAAAAAAGTTTACAGAACACAAGAAAAAGCTTTAATGCTTCAGTAAAGTATAAAGATATAATCTCTGAACTGCACAAACTGGGTATAGCCATCCAAGGCTGTTTTGTTTTTGGTCTGGATCATGACACACCGGATGTATTTGATACTACGGTAGAGTTTGTCATTGATACTGGTATTGACCTGCCTAGATTTGCTGTTCTGACTCCCTTTCCGGGGACTCCTTTATATAATCGTCTTAATAGTGAAGGTCGAATTTTTAATAACAACTGGGATCATTATGATGGTCAACATGTGGTTTTTCACCCCCAAAACATGACCATGGATGAATTAGCTAATGGTCATGAACGTGCCTGGAAAAAAGTTTATAGCATATCAGCCATAGCCAAACGATTATGGAATGCCAGAAATTTTTCGCCTCTAGCATTGAGTGCTAATTTTGGCTACCGCTTTTATGCGCACAATTTACACCGTTTTTACAATTGTGACTGGCAGGTTGATCCCCTTTTTCCTAATCCTTTTGCAACAGAGTCTGCACATTCAGTGCCCATCATAGAAGAAACAACGGAGAAACATCGGATCATATGCGGATAACTATTATTCATCCCGCCATTGGTCATAGGATCGGGGAAAAATATATTCGTTCATGGCAAATGGAGCCCTTGCCTGCTGCTCTGATTGCTGGTTTGACTCCCAAAGAGTTTGAAGTGAAATTCTATGATGATCGTATGGAAAATATTCCCTATGATGAGCACACCGAGGCAGTGGTCATGTCTCTGGAAACCTATACGGCAAAACGTGCCTATCAAATTGCCAGTCAATATCGAAAACGTCAGATACCAGTGATTGTTGGTGGCTTTCACGCCAGCTTAATGCCTGATGAAGCGCAGCGTTTTGCCGAAACAGTAGTAATCGGTGAGGCGGAAGCTATCTGGGCAACCATAATGGATGATCTGCGCTCCGGAAATTTAAAAAAACGCTATACCGGTGGTCGTACGACACTGGCTTATACTCCAGTGGATCGTTCTATTTTCAGAGATAAACGCTATCTTCCTATTAAGCTTATTGAAACAGGACGCGGCTGTAAATTTCCCTGTGATTTTTGTTCTATTCAGAGTTTTTTTGAACGCACGCACCGCTTTCGTCCAGTTGACAGTATTATTTCAGAGATTCTATCACTTAAGGATAAGGCTAAAATTTTCTTTTTTGTTGATGATAATTTTGCTGGTAATATTAAAGCAGCTAAAGAACTGTTAACGGCTCTGATCCCCTTAAATATTCGCTGGATTACTCAAATGAGTATTAATGCTGCTCATGATGAAGAATTTTTAAGCTTATTGGCTCGCAGTGGCTGTAAAGGGGTATTAATTGGCTTTGAAAGTCTGGATGAGCAAAATTTAAAGGAGATGAAAAAAGGCTTTAATACTATGAAGGGTGGTTATAGCAATGCACTGGATAAGTTACGTCACCATAAAATCATGGTATATGGTACCTTTGTCTTTGGTTTTGAAAATGATCACAGTCATTCATTTGCATCAGCCGTTGATTTTGCAATAGATAAAGGTTTTTATATTGCTGCCTTTAATCATCTTACTCCCTTTCCAGGTACACCGATGTATAGTAAATTACAAAAGGATGGTCGCTTACGCTTTGATGCCTGGTGGTTGGATGATCGCTATCGTTATAATGATATTCCTTTTCTTCCTGAAAATTTATCTCCTCAGGAATTAACACAATATTGTGTTGAGGCTCGCAGAAAATTTTATTCCATAGGAAGTATTTTAAAGAGAGGAATTCATCCGGCTAATCGTGCTAATGCTTTTATGTTTCGTAATTTTTTTCCAATCAATTTAATGCATCGCACTGATGTCAGTAGTCGAAATGGCTATCCTCTGGGGGATGAAAACTGTACTGAGCCATTACTTGAGGTCTTATAGATGATGGTTGATTCAGTACATTATAAAGAGGTTATTTTTAGAAAAGCACAAGCGATAGATAATATTCATTTAAGGAATATCTTGAGTCAGAATGAAATGGAATCCTGGATAAAATTGTCTTTTGAAAGAGAACCAGATTATTTTGCTGCGGATAATTTAATGGGAGAATCATATTCCATTCTTGTCTATAAAGAGAATAATCCTAAAGAAATAATGGGTATGTATAGCTGTTCATTTTTACCAGTACGTATTAATGGAAATCCACAATATCTGGGCTATCTGGGTGGCCTGCGTATTGTCAAAGAATATCGTAATAAGCTTCGTTATGTAAAAAATGGTTATGATTCTATTGCCCGCTTAATTCCTGATAATAGTAGTTTGAATTGGTGGTTTACCAGTATTGCCAGTGATAATAAACCAGCAAAAAAATTATTAGAGGCTGGTTTAAAAGGTCTACCTGTTTATTCATCTATAGGAGAAATAAAAACGCTTGCGATTTCAGCTAATCAGGCAAAAAAAAGTGGTATTTTGCAAGCCGTGTCTCATAAGGAAATTAATGAGTTAATCGCTTTTTATACGAAGCAAACTATTGATTATCAATTTGCACCCATATTAACAGAGCAATGGCTGATTCAGTTAAATGGAAAAAAAGGACTTTCCATTGAGGATTTTTATGTTGTTCGTCAACAGGGAGTTATTGTTGCTTGTCTTGCCCTCTGGGATCAACGCAGTTTTAAACAAACCAGGGTCAAAGGTTATCAATTTCCCTTAAATAAAATAAGGCCTTTGTATAATCTTTTTGCAGCAATGACCAAACGAACACCTTTACCTCAAGTAGGTGATAAACTGGAACAGATCTATCTTGCTTTTGTTGCCTGTGACCAGCAGAGTGAAGAGCAATTTGTCCTGATTCTTCAGGATGTGCTGTATAAAATAAAGGAAAGGAATGCAAATATGGCTGTTGTAGGCTTATCTATGGAAAACCCTCTGCTAGCCCTGATAGAAAAATATTTTCATAGTCATAGCTACCAGACCTGTATTGAAACGGTAAGCTGGACAAAACAGGAGCAGCCTGATTTAAACAGCAAGAGTGTGCAACCTGAAGTGGCTCTCTTATGAACAAAGAAGTTGGTTCTTATCCTCAGTCATGGTATCCCATACTCAGATCAAAAGAACTGAAGAAAAATAAAAGCCGTGTTATCAAAGCCTTTGATAAGGAATTGTTGATATTTCGTGATGCTAATGAGCAAGTAGGCATTGTTGGTCGTTATTGCTGTCATATGGGGGTCGATTTAGGTAATGCCCCTGTAGTAAATAATTGTATTCAATGTCCACTGCATGGCTGGCAGTTTGATCGTAAAGGCAACTGCCTGCATATACCATCTCTTAAGTCAAATGATAAAAATATCTTAAAAAAACGCTCGCTTAACAGTTTTCCCTGTCAGGAAAAGTATGGAGTCATTTGGATTTATTGGGGTAAAAAGCCTGCCTATGATATTCCTCTCCCGCCTGATATGGATGCAATTACAGTTGGCCCATGTTCACATTTTAGCCTGACAACTGAATTTCATATGCCTTGTTTAAATACTTTTGATTTACAGCATTTTCATCATGTACATCATCGTAAAATCATTGGTATACCTGATATCTCTCAGGAAAATTTATATCATATGGGAATAAAAATGGAAGTAGAAGTGATACCACTAACTCTTTTTGATCGGCTTATGAAGAGACTCTTTCATGGCAATGCAACTATTAGTATTGATTGTTGGGGAGCCAGTTTATTGTTAATGAATAATAATAAAACAAACTACGGTGCTATTATTGGTTCATTGCCTATAGAAAAATACAAATGTCTTATGTTTATTATTCCTGTTAAAAAACAGTCTGCACAACAGACTCAAATGACTCAAATTATGGATAATATTTGTTTGAAGATTGCTGAAAAAATGGTACGAAGTTTTCTTTCTATGGATGAAATTCCCATGAGAGGCATGAAACCCTTTTCCGGTTGTTTAGTAAATGAACTGGATGATGCGGCAGCTAATTACTGGCGTTATTTTAATTCATTGCCGCGATTTTCTGTTATCCATTCTGCACAAAAAAAAGATGAATAATGATGAAGTCATTACGTATTCCCTTATTTTCGACTGCCATGAGTGATGAGGTTTTATTATCTAAAAAAGCTAAAGCGTTATTATCAAGCTATCCTTTGCCTCTGATGCCTAAAGATATATTATATATTTCACAACGTTATGGGGTTGATCTGGCTACCCGTTGTTATTATGAGTATTTATTACAGTCCAGACATGGTGAATTTAAACAACTTATTGATGATTGCATACCTACTGATGATATCTCAAAAATGGGACAGGATATTAAATTATTAATCATTCCAGGTATGTTTTACAAGGAACATCCTGAAGTAGGAGCAGACGGACAATTGGTGATATCAATCGCCAGACAATGCGGTTTTTCTGCTGAGCTTGTAGAGACTATTAGTAAGGGTAGTATTGTTGAAAATGTAGCAATTATAAAGCATAGAATAGCACAGGAACAGGCAGCAAAAATATGGCTTGTTTCCATGAGTAAGGGAGGCTCTGAAGTGAGACATTATTTACAATCTTGTGATGTGCCTGCTACAGTTAAGGGATGGTTAAATATTGCCGGAGTTAATCAGGGTAGTCCACATGCTGCTAGAAAACTTTCGAATATATCAAAAAAACTATTCTATGTTATTCTTTGTAAATTAATGAATGTAAATTATCAGGTATTGACTGAATTACATCCAGAACATCATATATGGGAAAATACAACATGGCATAAAGAGATTGATTGTGTCCAT
>JAPHSW010000104.1 GCA_026196615.1 Gammaproteobacteria bacterium
GGCATGGGCATTGGAAGAGCATTTGCAATGGCATTTTTTGAAGCTTTTTCTAAGATGCTTCTTTTACCATTTATTAGTAAATTTTTAATGCTGCCATCAGCAAATAAAGAAAAAGAAATTAGAATTTCTCCCTCAATCTTACGTTTTCGGGCAACTCTTGGATAATGCTTGTGTACTTCAACGTGGCGCATCAATAAAGCAAAATAACTTTTTCGAGTCTGTTCTATAAGACGCTTATCTGCATTAGATACAATGGGCGAAGTTTTAATCTCTTTAGTAATTTTGGGGTTTTCATTTAATGATCGAGGCTGCGGTTTAACAACAGACTTTTGTTCTTTAACTGGTGGTTTTGGTGTTGTTACCTTTTTCTTAACAGGTTTGGGGGTTGGTTTTTTTGGTTTAGGTTTTTTCTTTTTGCTCTTAGGCTTAACAATAGGGTCAGGCTTCTTTATTTCTACAATTTTTTCTTCAACTTTAGGCTGAATTCTTTCAGGCTCAGGTTCAGGTTTTATTATTTCGGGCTTAATTTCGGGTTCAATAACATTTATTGGTGGAGGAACGATACTTGAAAAACGGACATGAGTAATCGTTTCCTGAGAAACCATAGCAGGTACGGCATTGAGTTTGTTATTTTTATAAAATATTAATACGGCGTGTAAGGTAAGAGATAAAGTGATTGCAACAACCCAGATTAAGTTATTTGAATCCATTAAGGATGGTTGCAAACCTGAATTGTAAGCAGGGATGTTGTTAATGGGCATTGTAGACAAAGTGGCTTGAGTCATTTTATTTGTTTACTGAAGCTTTGGATGATTTTGCATGCTCAATTGTGACTATATCGACACCAGATGCCCCTGCTTTTCGAGCAGCATCAAAGGCACCAATGGCAATACCAAGATCGACATTTTCATCACCTCGAATTCTTACGACTTTTTCTTTTTGATCTTTTATCTCATCCACCAGAAGCATTTCTAATTCATTCAAATTGACCACTTGAGTGTTGATAGAATATTCACCCGTTTCTGTAATAACCACCTCTATTTGTTGGGGCTCATCCAATGCTTCGCCACTGTCTGCTTCGGGAAGATCAATGTTTAACACTTCATCGCGAACAAAATGTGATGTTAACATGAAAAAAACCAGTAATAGAAAAACAATATCTATTAATGGTGTTAGATTGGGTACTGTACTGGTGCGTCGTCTTCCTTCAAACTGCATGAGTGATTCCATCACGGTGGTGAGTTGCTTCAAGCTCTTCTGAGTCATCTGAACTTTTTTTATCTTTGGGCAAATATTCCAACATCAGAGATGCATAATTTCGCATACTTTGAGCTCGTTTGTCTGCAGCGGATTCAAGTAAGTGCAATAGAAGTAGTACTGGAATGGCCACAGCAAGACCAACACCTGTGGTTAACATGGCTTCCCAGATCCCACCTGCAAGTGCTTGAGCATCTACTTGCCCACCGGCTTGCTCAATCACCATAAAGGCCTTTATCATACCGATAATAGTTCCAAGAAGTCCCAATAATGGTGCTGTATTACCAAGAAAGGAAAGTGTACGGAAGCCTTTTTCTAAATTGTTTAATTCTAAACTGCCGATTCGAATGGCGACTCGATTTAAATCCTGAACACCTTCTTTGGATGCCTGCCAGATCCCTTGTAGTAAACGAGCTTCAGGACCACGCATTTTATTAATAATATTTTCAGGTTGGCACTGTTTCAGAGCTTCGAGTAATTGGTATTCATTTTTTCTACCGGGGCTACCCATAAATGTAAAACGCAGAGTGCGTTCAAATAAAATAGTCAGTGCGATAAAGGAGTAAACTGCTAAAATCCAGACAATAATGCCGCCTTTATCAAATATATCAGTTACAATCATTGCTCTGTGTTGCCTCAATAATGAAAAATTCAAGTAGGGACCCAAGCTGCAATTTTACACGAAATATAAATTAGTTTCTTGATTTGGAACAGGTTTTTATTGATTACAAACTCTTTTCTGATAAGAGTGGTTTAGCAAGATACGGTTAAATGTTAAAATGCGTTTTATATAACTAATAAGAAATAATAACATGAGCTTACAGTCGAATATTGTTCATTTGCGACAAACCTATCAAATTAAAGTGGTTTTATCCCATATTTCACCACCCATATGGCGGCGTGTCGCCATTGACAGTCGTGTTCAGCTGAGCGATCTTCATGATGTCATTCAAGTGGCTATGGGATGGACAGATAGTCATATGCATCAATTCATTGATCGTAATGGTGTTATGTATACTGAGCCATTTGATAGTGAGTTCACACCCTCTCTTGATCAAAAAAATATTAATGAATCTGAAGTTTTGCTCAATGAAGTGCTGAAAAGTGAGAAAGACTGGATTAAATATGAATATGACTTTGGTGATGGTTGGGAGCATAAAATCATTCTTGAAAAAATTCTACCACACCAAAAGAATCAGTTTCCAATGGTTTGTATTAAAGGCAAGCGAGCTTGTCCTCCTGAGGACTGTGGTGGTCCATGGGGATATCAACACTTGCTTGAGCAATTAGCTTCGCCAGAAGATGAAGATGAATACATTGAGTTAATGGAATGGCTGGGCGGTGATTTTGATCCTGAATTTTTTGAGTTGAAGGAAATCAATCGGGTTTTGGAGGAGCTTTTCCAGGGTGAGGTTTTTAATAACAAAGGGGGCTTAGAAAAAGAACTCAAACGGATTGAATCTGAGCATAATCTTTCAGCTGATGAAATGGGACTGGATGGTTTAGGTCTTGAAGGAATGAGTTTAAAAGATTTGGGTATGGATTTTTCAGATTCTGAACGTTTTGATGAATTGGGACAAAATTTTTCAGCTTTCAGCCACCCGGATTTAGATGATGCCACGAGGAAATTAATGAATGATCCGGATTTACCACCAGAAATAAAACAATTGTTGGGTGGTATGATGGAAGCAATTGAGGTGGTTCATTTTATGAGTGGCTTGATTGATCAATCTATTGAATCATTCGAGAAAATTACAAATATAAGTAATGATAAAAAAGTTACTGCTATTGCTAAAAAAATGCTTAAAATTCTTGAAGATGAGTCTTAAAAATCGCTTTATGATCCCAATTGCTGACTGAGCAAATCCAGATCAGCGGGTGTATTGACATTGAGAAAAGCAGACCTTTGATCAGTAAAATCCAGGCTGATTGCTCCATTATCCATGAGCCATTTACCCAGTTTATGCTCATTGTTTTCCAATGATTTAATTAAAGCTGGTAATAAATCTTTATGAATTAAATTGTAAGTAGGTTGACGATACTGACCATCAAAGGCCAGGATGGCTTTAGCCTCTTTTTGTTGTGCACAATCCAGCATTCTCTGGGCGAGATCCAGCGGTAACAGTGGGCCATCACAAGGTACTGTTAGTAAGTAGTCACTTTTGCTTTGAGAAAGGCCCCTGGACATTCCTGCCAACGGCCCTCGATAATCATCATAGTCATCTACCAGAACTTTATAACCAAATACCTCATAGGCTTCAAGATGTCGGTTGGCACTGATTAAGACTTCGCTGACCTGTGGGTTGAGTCTTCTGATGACATGCTCAATCATGGGACTATTAAGTAATTTTAGCAGTCCTTTGTCATCGCCATTCATTCGACTAGAACGTCCGCCTGCTAGAATAAGCCCTGATATTTGCGTAGAATTATTGGAAGGGTTCAATAGATGAGCCTTTGAATTGTCAAAACAAAGATTATAACAGAAACGCTCTGGTTCTAAATAAGTGTACGTGTCTTTATTTTTTTAAGAATTGAAAGGGAATATTAAATGCTGGAAGCTGAATTGGCTGAAGAATCATTCTATTTGATAGGCGCAATCTACTTCTTAGTGGAAATGGTGGGCGTTTATTTTGCTTTTCATGCCATTTTAAATACGCGTACATCACAGGCAGGTATTGCCTGGTTCATTAGTTTGATTATCATTCCTTTGTTAATTCTTCCTTTATATTGGATTTTTGGTAGTAGTCGATTTCATGGATATAAGGAAAGTTTTCGTAAAGCCAGTCTGGATGATATTGAAACTGCAAAAAAAGCATTTGAAGAAGTTGAGCAGTTTCATGTCAATCATATTAATAAATTGGCTGATGTAACAAATACAGTCAAGCACCTGGAACACCTTCCTTTTACTTCCCATAATTCTGTTCAGCTTTTGATTAATGGTCAAAAAACGTATAAAGCTATGTTTGAAGCTATTGAGGAGGCTCAGGATTATGTTTTATTGCAATTTTATATCATAAAAAATGACTATGTGGGTGAGGCCTTTCGTCAACTTTTGACAGAGAAAATGAAGCAAGGAGTGAGAGTGTACTTTCTTTATGATCGTTTAGGCTCATTCTCATTATCATCACGTTATTTACAAGAGCTTCGCGATGCTGGTGCCCAGGTATCCTTCTTTAATGAACGAAAGGGGGTTGGTAAGTACTTACATATAAACTTTAGAAATCACCGTAAGATTTTGATTGTTGATGGTTTAAAAGCATTTGTTGGCGGTTTAAATCTGGGGCAGGAATATCTTGGTGAAGATAAAACTATGGGCTATTGGCGTGATACACATGTGATGCTTGAAGGGCCTTCTGTACAAGTGACACAAGGTGTATTTGTTAAAGACTGGTACTGGAGTGTCGGTGAGGTACCTGAATTAAATTGGGTGGTGCAAAAAGCAGAAAGCCTCTGTACGCTGAATACCGAACAGCAGTGCAATCAAAAAGTAATGGTTTTAGACACGGGTCCTGCAGATCAAAAACCAGTCTGTTCTTTATTTCTGTGTGCTCTGATTAATCAGGCAAAAAAACGCCTCTGGATTGCAACCCCTTATTTTGTACCTGATCCAGAAGTGATTAATGCCTTAAAAAATGCGGCATTAAGAGGTGTGGATATCTGCATCATCTTGCCTGAAAATTATGATCACTATTTTGTGTATCTCACGTCATTTGCTTATTATCGTGAACTTCAGGGATACCATATTAAAATTTATCGTTATACCAAGGGATTCACTCACCAAAAAGTTATTTTACTGGATGATGAACTTGCAGGTGTTGGTACGGTAAATCTTGATAATCGTTCCATTCATCTTAATTTTGAAATTATGGCTTATGTTGCTGACAAGGAATTTAATCAACAGGTGGCAGATATGTTGACCTATGATATGAATAACTGCTATCTCGATAGTATAGAAAGTTTTGAAGAACGGCCGTTTTGGTTTAAAGCAATCAGTCGGATTTTTTACTTAATGTCACCAATACTATAACTTATTAATATTTCTATTTATAACTATAATCACGTTTGTGAGCCATAACGCTAAAAGGTAAGCCCAGCATCTTGTTCTAATTTAAAAAGAATATCTTTGATGCGTAATTGGACACATTCACTCACTCTTAAACCCGTGCAATATATCAATTTAGCCATTAATTTAGTTATTCCACACATGTGTCCTAAAATATCACGTACTTCAGAAATAGAGAGAACAACGGGTAGAAACTTTTTACGTTTAACACGAACTAAATTATCAAGCCACTCTGTTTTAGTATCAAAAATATGTTTATACATGAAAATAATGGCATTTAGTGCCTGTGATTGAGAGCTGGCAGAAAGGTGCCTTTGTATCACCAGATAATTAAGAAATTCCTCAATTTCGTTTTTACCCATCTCTTTAGGGTGTTTTTTATTATGAAACAAAATAAATTGCTTATTCCAATAAACATAACTGGTAGCTGTACGAGGGCTATAATGGCGACGTAAACAGGCTAATTTGATTTGTTCAAGTAATTTAAGTTTTTTACTGTCAGATAAAGAAGGTGAACCCCATAATGATAACTCCTTAGTAAAAATGAGGTAAACAGATAGATTAGCTGTAATATAAATCTGATATAATAACCTTTCCCGATTTGCTATATTTGATAAAGGGAAAAGAATAAGAAATTATATAAATGCTAAGATATTATAACCAAAAATAATGAATGAGCTTACTGAAATTTATAAAAAGTGGTTAGATAATGCTAATTTAGATATTAATGTTGCATATGGGGAAAATGGAGCAACAATAACACTGACCTTTTATGTTATCGGAACTTACAATAAAGTTGTGTTTACATGTAATAGGCTATCATTGTTTAATGTGGCTCAGCCTCCAGATGAGTTTCCAATGTATGCTGTATTTGAAACAAATATAACTTTAAAGAAAAAAGATAATTTAAAAGACATGCTTCACTCTGACTTTTTCGATGAGCTAGAAAATAATCTATGGCATGTTAACGTATCTGAGGGAGATGCACGTATTAATATTATTTGCGAACATCTCACATGGAAAACAGAAAAAATCACTGAAGAAGAGTTAAAGTGGTTACAATAATTTAAAAAGGTTATAACCAGGTTTTGCACAGGATTGAAAAAGCTACACTTCGTTTCGCTTTTCCGTCCTGTGAAAGCGACGTTATGCGGTCCAAGGATTAAAAATCACGTGAAATACAAGATCATTGATAATTCTCAATCGGAAGATATAGCCAAGCTGGCAGTATGTTTAACGAATGAAATTATTGAATGTACTGGAATCAAGCATTTTGATGTCGATGTTCCTCTAGCAATAAATCTATGTGAGAATTTTGTTTCAAATGGCCTTTATCATGTAATAGCGGCATTTGACGGAGATAAAATTATTGGATTTGGCGCTATTTGTGAGAGTCACTCACTTTACGCAGAAGGCTCTTTTGGCATTATTCAAGAGTTTTACGTAATGCCAGAATATAGATCCAAAGACGTTGGTAAATCACTTATTCATGAGATATTGAAGTTTGCCAAAAAACAAGATTGGAAGCGCCTTGAGTTATGTACGCCGCCAGTACCAGAGTTTGACCGTACAGTAGAGTTCTACAAGTCTAATGGCTTTGAGATTACTGGTGGTTACAAAATGAAATATGCAATCGCATAACATGTTTATTAAACATCGTTGCAGCCAAAAAACGGCCGCAACTGGACGCTCAAAAAGCGCGCGCCGTTTATAAAGGCGTTAGGAGAATGAAGATAGCGAAACTGGTCATTTTATGGGTTTCATTTAGTACCAGCCTTTTGTCGGCTGTTTCTATTCGCACACTGATTTTGTGCGCGTGGAGCCAGTCAAGTTTGTGCCAGCGCCTTCAAAGCCAAAACCAAACACCACATTTGGCTGGGTAGAGGTTAGTGAGGATGAAGCGCAGGGGTATGTAGTTCATGTGGGTGATCTAACTTATCAGAGAATTATCGAGCCCCATAAAATTGATGGTGAAATTACATTTGAGGCAGCTGTAAATGCTTTTGCTTCTTTTGCAGAGGAAAAAGTAGTGGCACTTCATTATTGCAATTCAGCCCGTGTGCCAGAAGATGCTCGGAAATTGCTTGGTGGAAACACCCCGCCAGAGATGCACATCTATGTTGAATGTGTATCGCAATAGCATTTCGCCTAACCGGACAAACTATGCTGCGCTTCGTTTGTGCCACACAGCTTCATCGTTATGCTAAAGAAGGAAAAAATGTACAAAAAATTTACTGAGGGATTAATATTTGGTGCAGGTTTTGGCATTTCATTTATCGCTTTATGGTATGCAGCTGTGTATTTATTAAATCCTTTACTAATGAGTAGTTCAGAAGAGCATATAGTAAATAATAAATTGTCATCTATAGAATCTGAAACAAAAAAGTCCATTTCAGAAAAGCTTGAACAATTAAATTCAAATTATCAATCATTTAGGGAGCTAGGTCCTGATGAACAAATAAAAGAAGCCAGTGTGATTTTTAAAGCAGTTTATGTTCTTTCGTCAAACGGTAAAATGAAAGCAATTATAAAAGAAATATACAAACAAAATCCCAACATTATTTTTCATTATAAAGTTGGGAATGAATATCCGCATTCAAGCTACTATCCCAAAGAAGATACTAATTATGGTGAGGGAATTATAGTACTTTTGTCTGGTAATCCAGCAAGAATGAATCGTTCACTTAGTGTTTATTATAATCGTATACCAGGCTTAGGTGACATGCCGGTTAAATTTTTTAAGAACAAATGTAAAAAAGAGGCATAACCAGATTTTGCACAGGAACCACAAATCTATGCTTGATCGCATAGATTTTAGCCCCTGTGAAAATAATGTTATGCGTAATAAGAGATAGGAAAAATGGAGATACTGGCATTCATTTTAGTTTCGATTGGAATAATCATTATTCCAGGCCCAAACGTATTGGTTGTTGTCTCTACAAGCATAGCTCACGGTAAAGTACGTGGGTTGCAGGCCGTAGCTGGCACAAGCACTGCAATGCTCATTCAACTTGGTATTGCGGCGCTGGGTACAAGTTGGTTTGTTTCTACTTTAGCAAACGGTTTTGTTTGGCTAAAATGGCTGGGTGTCATTTATCTTCTCTATTTGGGAGTAAGTCATCTGCTTGCTGTTCGTAGTGCTGCCAAAGCACAAATTTCAGCAGTCGGTACTTTTCAGCGCGGTTTCTGGGTGTCGCTAACAAACCCCAAGACCATTTTGTTCTTCAGCGCATTTCTCCCTCAATTTACGACTCCCGCTATTTCTTACCTATTACAAATAGCTGCGCTCTCGTTAATATTTTGGTTTTTGGCCGTGGTTTTGGATTCAGGGTATGCTCTCCTAGCGCATAAATTATCAGCAATTTTGAAAACTAAAAACTTGGCTAAATATCAACACGGTGTAAGTGGAGCATTGTATTTAAGTGCTGGCACCATGCTGGCAACTACGAAGCATGGATAAGGTTACGCATAATAAGGCGCTCGTTCGGATGCAAACTACGCTGTGCTTCGTTTGTGCAGCACAGATTGGCCGTTATGTGTAAATAGGAAAATAGTCTCATTGAAAAAACTAGTTTTAACCATTTTTGTAGCATTTCTTCTATTGGCTGCATTTCAGTATCTATATGTCGGTAGCTCTAAAGACTTACCTCAAAAAGAGACTTTTGAAATAATAGCCCATAGAGGCGTTCATCATGATTTCTATAGGAATAATCTTGATAATAATACATGCACGGCTTCAAGAATTTACAGACCAACTCACAGTTATATTGAAAATACGATTGATTCAATTCAAGCTGCTTTTGAATATGGTGCGACGATTGTCGAGATTGATGTAAGACCCACAAAGGATAAGCAGCTTGTTGTTTTTCATGATCATGGATTGGAATGCCGTACAAATGGTAAAGGAAAAGTATGGGATAATTCACTGACTGAGCTAAAAAAGTTAGACCTTGGATATGGTTACACTTATGATGATGGAAAAACCTACCCGTTTCGTGGAAAAGCTATCGGGAAGATAAAAACACTTATTGAAGTTCTTAAGCAATTTCCGGACAAGAAATTTCTAATAGACAACAAGAGTGGCAATGATCAAGATGTTGCGCAACTCATTGTTGAAACATTATTAGCAATACCTGAAGATCAGCAGCAGAATATATATCTATGGACGAGTGATGAAACATATGAATATATACGTAATGCAGTCCCCGCTATCACAAGATTGCTTGAGCCGCGCCACCGTCAAAAGGATTTTTTTAAGGCGTATATTTTAAGTCTAGGATTAGGTGCAGTAGATAATAAGTATAAAACCAAAGGACTTGGCTTGCCAGTAGAATACACCAAGTATATCTGGGGATGGCCTTATAGATTTTTAAAAAAAATATATGATGCAGAGGCTCGGTTTTATGTCTTTGTTAATACAGAAGACGACTTTAAGCAAATTTCTGGTATTCCTCTAGACGGTATAATCACTGATCATATAGAAGTATTGGGGCCGCATTTATAAATATACATAACAAAGCCATTAAATTCGCTCCCTCGAGTCGCCCGATACTCGCAAGTTCGCGCGGTTTATAAAAGCGTTAGAATGAAGAAATAATTACAGACATGAGAAAAATATTTTCCATATTCATATTTTTAGCAGTAGTATACTTTGGTTTCTATTCTTACTTTAGTGTCTTTGTTATTGATACTCATATCAATACAATTACACCAAATTACATGGAAATTAATTCATCGGACTTAATGAAACTTGAAAAAGAAAAAATTGCATTTTTGGCTGAAAGTTTAGCGAAAGATTACCTTTTTTTAAAGAACGAGAGGCAAAAGGTTGATAGTGTATTAAAAAAACAATTATTAATTCTATTTTTCACTACACTTACATTATCTTTGGTTTTTTTGTTTATTTCATTTAAACCAAAAGTTAAAACTAAACGTTAACCAAAATTCTAACCAGCACTTGGTTTGTATCACAGGGGCTTTGCGATTTTAAAAAAAGTGTTGAATATTATGAGAGAACAGAATTTTTAATCAACTCTTTCCTTAGCCCCTGTGAACAAACAAGCAAACCTTATGTGTTTTAGACAGGTGATAGATCATGAGACAGAAGATATTGGTATCATTCATCATTGGTTTTATTGCAGGTTTGATAGACATTATGCCTGGATTAATTCAGGGAGTGGATTTGTATATTACTCTCACGGGATTATCTTTTTGGGTGGTGATGGGTCCAACGATCGCTTTTATATCTCTTCCCATGAAAGACTGGTTGAAAGGATTAGTTGTCGCTTTACTGCTGGCAATACCTGGTATGATACTTATGTCAGCGATTGATCCAGAAACAGTTATCCCGATGATTGTCGTGACAATCGTCCTAGGAAGTATGGTTGGTTTTCTGACGGGTAGGTACGCAAGATAAGAAGATATTCATTCCATCCTTCAAGAGCAGAATAGAGAAGCTTAATGATGATTTCTGGTCATAAGAGCCCATTTCATGGTATCAATTAAGGCTTATCCTATAGTCTCATGGCATTATGTCCTTGTTAGTCAAATGAATGACGTGAAATGACAAGCAAGCAAAATTTTTAAGAGATATTATTATATCTATCTTAATTATATTTTAATTGCTCAGGAGGAATAAGAAATGAATGCAGTTGATGGAGCAGGTGTTAGTAATTATCTGAGTGTCGTTCAACAGGCGACTAAACGTAATACTCTGAGTCAAGTGATTGATGCTAAACAATCAGGCCAGACTGTTGATGTTGAGCAATTGCAATCTTCAAATCAGGTGTTACGAGATACTGCCAGAGAGACAGGTGTAGTTTTATATACTCAGCAACTTCAAAAGCAGGCCTTTGAAACCTACGTCAATACCTCTCAAAATAATTCATATAATACTACTGCAAATGATGATAAAGGCAGTGATGTTTATACTTTTGATGCGGCTCAAGTTAATGATAACTTACAAACTGTTCAGAAAAGAGCTTTAGGTGTTGCTTATTATGAAAATTTGAGTGATCAAGCCGATCGGCCTGAGTTTCATAAGCCTTCAACTTTACCTGTCAATGTCTATGCTTAGTCTCAATAATGAGCTGACAGAATTAAAGCTCATTTCTGGGACTGTGTCCCGTCCAGCGTTTATATGCTCGAGAAAATGAGCTAAGCTCAGAAAAGCCCAACATAAATGTAATTTCAGTCATATTCATTTTCCCTTCACTGACATATTTTTTAGCCAAGGAATGTTGGCATTGATTAAATAGTCGAACCTGAATAAATCATAGCACTTTGATTTGTAAGGATATATTCTTTCATTACAGGTGCTAAAATTGCAAGTTTTTGATATAATA
>JAPHSW010000058.1 GCA_026196615.1 Gammaproteobacteria bacterium
AGTGCGGGTCTTACAGGCTTGTTACTTGGTTTAACTTTACCTCCCGGCTTACCATTGTGGATGGCCTTTCTTGGAGGGTCAGTCAGTATAGGTCTGGGTAAAGTGATTTGGGGTGGGTTAGGAACTAATATCTTTAATCCTGCTCTGTTAGGGCGTGCATTTTTACTAGGGACTTTTCCAATAGCAATGACAACCTGGGGAGCTGCAGGTGGTCCAGGTGAGTTTTTTCAACTTCATAGCAGTAATCTAGCTCTGCCGTTTATGCAGGGACACTATGATGCACTCAGTACTGCAACGCCTTTAGGTTTAATGAAGTTCGATCAGCAAACTACCTCATTGGGTCTTCTTTTTATGGGTAATACTGCTGGTTCAATAGGAGAAACGAGTAGTTTATTGTTACTTCTGGGGGGGATATTTTTATTAGTTCGTCGTAGTATCGACTGGAGAATTCCTTTAGCCATCATATTAACCGCGGCACTATTTTCATTGATCATGTTTCTCACTGACAACAAAATTTATCCATCTCCTTTATTTACTCTCTTCTCTGGAGGCTTATTACTAGGCACTTTCTTTATGGCGACGGATCCGGTCACTTCACCATTAACTCCCAAAGGATGTTGGTTGTTTGGTATTGGTATTGGCTTTTTAGTGGTTTTGATCCGTTTATTTGGTGGTTTGCCTGAAGGTATGCTTTATGCCATCTTACTCATGAATGCTGCCACACCACTTATCGATCGTTATACACAGCCCAAAATTTTTGGTCGACAGGGTTAATTACGATAATGACTAATACAAATAAAAATTTAGAACTCGAACCTGGTAGTCAACGACTTATTGTTTCAATGGCAGTTGCAGGTTTTATTTCAGGTATTATTATCATTGCAATTTATATGCTGACCTTTAATACCATTAAAGAAAATAAGGCCAGAGAATTACGTGAAGCTGTGTTTAAAGTACTTCCTGGTGTCAGTTTCATGCAGAAATTGCATTTTGATGATAACAAATTGGTGGTTGTTAAATCAGACGGTATGGATGATGAAATGATTTTTGCAGGTTACGATGAAAAAGGACAGTTCATTGGCTATGCCATTCAGGGTAAAGGTCCAGGGTTTCAGGACACGATTCATGTTTTATTTGGTTATCTTTCTTCCAATCAAAATATTACCGGTATGGAAATTTTAGATAGCCGAGAAACTCCGGGACTAGGTGATAAAATATTCAAAGATATGGATTTTGTTGGTGAGTTTATTAATTTGCCAATGATTAAAGACATTAAAGCGGTTAAAAAAGGTAAAAAGGCCAATGATAATGAAATTGATGCCATTACTGGAGCCACTATTTCTTCTAAAGCGGTAGTTCGAATTATCAATAAAGCATTTAATAAATGGTCTCCTCGAATTCCTCAGCAAGGTAATGAACCCGTTTTAGAATTAGACGAACTCAAAGAAAAGAACGTGTCAAATAAGACAGAGAACGGATAGTATTATGGCAACTGATACCACTGCATATGAAGAAATGATTAAAGGTCTCTGGCGAGATAATCCTGTTTTTGTTCAGGTGCTTGGCATGTGTCCAATGTTAGCTGTAACAAACTCAGCCATTAATGCTATTGTTATGGGGCTGGCCACTTTTTTTGTTTTGGTTGGTTCCAGTTTTTTAGTTTCAAGCTTTAAACAATGGATACCAAAACAAGTTCGTATTTCTCTCTATATCATTATTATTGCCACTTTTGTGACGGTTGTTGACTATAGCTTACTGGCGATGTTGCCTGCAATTCATAAAGAATTAGGGGCATTTATTCCTTTGATTGTGGCAAACTGTATGATTTTAGGAAGACAAGAAGCCTTTGCTTCGAAACATAACGTGAAATATGCTGTTATGGACGCTGTCGGCATGTCTGGTGGCTTTATGATAGCTTTGTTTGCTCTAGGCTCAGTTCGTGAAATACTCGGTGTAGGCGCTTTATTTGGCGTTGATCTCTTTGGTGCCAATTTTGAACCCTGGGTGATTATGATCCTTCCTCCAGGTGGATTTTTAACACTGGGTTTATTATTGTTATTCTTTAATTGGTTTACAGAGCGTAGAAGACAGTTTTTAGATAAAGTGGCAGATGCCGAAAGAGCGGCTGTGACTGGAGTTGATAAGAATGGATAACTTACTCTGGATCTTTATCAGTACTCTGC
The DNA here is from genome assembly GCA_026196615.1 of Gammaproteobacteria bacterium. Taxonomy (GTDB): domain Bacteria; phylum Pseudomonadota; class Gammaproteobacteria; order GRL18; family GRL18; genus GRL18. Next base: position 2,184 of record JAPHSW010000058.1, read on the forward strand.
TGGTCAATAATTTTGTTTTAGCTTATTTTCTGGGTTTATGTCCTTTTTTAGGCGTATCCGGTCAGTTAGAAACCTCTTTTCGTTTAGGTCTGGCAACGACATTTGTGTTAGTGATCACGGCACTTTGCGCCTGGGTTTTAAATACCTATGTTCTTATATATGCACCGTATCTGCGTTTAATCAGCTTTATTGTTGTGATTGCCAGTACTGTCCAATTTATTGAAATGAGCATTAAAAAACTCAGTCCCAATTTGTTTAAATCCTTAGGTATTTTCTTACCGCTTATTACCACAAATTGCGCTATTCTCGGTCTGGCTATTTTTGCCACTAATCGTGGTTATGATTTAGTTGAAGGATTAACTTTTGCTTTGGGAGCGGGAGCTGGTTTTACTTTAGCAATGGTTTTGATGGCGGGTATCCGTGAAGAAACAGAAATAAATAATGTGCCTGCCTTAATACGTGGTACGGCATTTAATCTCATTATTGCTGGGGTTCTTTCAATGGCATTTATGGGGTTTGCAGGGCTGTTTAGTTCAACTTAATCCTGCTCACGTTAGTTGGAAATTATTTTATTTTAAGAAGGAGGGTCTTTAAGTGCTAACATACATTATAAGTTTACTGGCTCTACCATTACTTTGTGTTATATGGATCATCTTTCAAAATTGGCTGGCTAAACAAGATCCTGACTATCAGGGTTACAAGGCAGGTTGTGGTGGTTGTACTCGATCATGTCACACAGATGAACAGGATGCTTGTGCAAGTAATAACAAAGAAGAAAAAACACAGTTTGTAGATGCCTCTTCAGTCTTATCTAAACAGAAAAAATAAATTTTTTATATTTATCAAAATTCTTTTCAATAAACTCTAGCTTTTTTCTTTGTTTAATCTTAAAAATCACACAAATATTATTTAAGTAAACGAATTTCTCTTGCGGTTTGTTCACCTATAATCACTTCTGACAAGGACTTTGGAATTCTGCTTTCATTTTGGCTGATAGGAATTCGTCCACCCATAATTTCAGCATAAGACTGTGGGTAAAGTGGTTCTAATTCTGGCTCGGCATAGCCATGTGGGTAAATTGGTTCATTATTTGTGAAGTGATATTTATCACTGGCACCGAGTGTATGTAACAATTCATGAGCAATAATGAATTGATTACTATTGTTTTGTTTTTTATTAGCAAAAAGGTTGATGACTGCAATATGACCTTTTTCTAAACCAGTTGAATGTCTGAGAGATTGAGACTTTTGAGGGTCGAAGTACAACGCAAACACCTGAATTTCAGGTTTTGGTCCCTGATACTCATCTCTTTGAAATGCCCAATAACGTAACTTTAGACTCCAGAGAATGATTTCAAATATATTACCCTGCCTAGGTGTCATAGGTGGGTGTTCTTTAACGGGGTCAGATAAGGCAATATCAACCGGATCAGATAAACTGATACCATAATTTTCTAATTCTTCAATGAAAAAAGGTTTAATATCATCGAAAGCCTCTTCACTTAGATTTTGAATATATTCATCAGTTTCTAATCTGTGATCTCCATTGATAGGATATACCACAACTCTTAATGAATGATCCCAGTCAGTGGCTCGCCACTGGGTTGCTAAATTACCAACAGCAACGACCAGCAGGATTAACAATAGAATAAAAATTCTAAGATGTTTGTGTATTACCATGCAAATAATAATTAACTGGATTGTTTTTCAGAAGGCTTACTCAAAATATCAACGACTTTAGTGACCACCATATCTGAAGTGACATTGAGTGAAGTTCTTGCCATATCAAGAATTCTGTCGACTGCAACAATTAATGCTAAATATTCAACCGATAAACCTACTTCATGTAGAATAACAACCATCATCACTAATGAGGCACTGGGTAATGCTGCGACACCGACACTCAGTGCGACAACGGTAATTCCCAATAGCAGTTGATCACCAAAACCTAAAACGACACCCGACAAATTAGCGATATACATTACCGCTATTGTCAAATAGGCGGCGGTTCCATCCATTGAAACTGTAGCACCAAGAGGTAAAACAAAGGCGGCACTTTCTTTATCGACACCTCCTTTTTCTTGCACCACTTTCATACTGACGGGTAAGGTGGCAGCACTTGATGCCGTAGAAAAGGCCATTAATGGTACTTCACGAATGTCTTTTAAATACTTATAAGGATTAATACGGGTTAACAAAGCAAGAAGGGTGGGTAATGTAACTAAGCCATGAATTAATAAAACAACGACAACCACCAACATGTATTTCCAAAGACTAATAATGACATCAATACCCTGATCGGCTACGACATAACTGATTAAACTAAAAACGCCTATTGGTGTTAATTTTATCACCCACTCAGCGATTTTAAGCATGGAATTACTCACAGCAGTTGCAAAATCAAGGAGCAGTATATGTTCCTTTTTTTCTAGATATAAACTGGCAATACCCAGTAAAACACCAAATACAATCACTTTCATCAGATCACCTGTTGCCAGAGCCTGAAAAATATTAGTTGGAATAAAACTTAAAACCATAGAGCTTCCAGAAAACTCATCAATTTGTGATGCCTTTTCATAAGAAAGTCCCTGAGCTGAAACAACTTCACCGATACTGAAAATGTTCATCATAATTATGGCTAAAAAGACGGATAGGGCTGTAGTGACCAGATATAAGAAAATGGTTTTTAAACCAACATTTTTTAATTGCTCTAATGTACCAAGACCCGATACTGCTGCAAAAATTGAGGCGAAAACCAAAGGTACGACTAACATTTTTAATAGGCTGACAAATGCAGAACCAATCACCTTTTGTTGTAATGCGATATCAGGCAAAACAATACCAAACGTAATCCCTAGTACAATACCAAGTATCACTAGTCTGTTGAGAGATGAATGCATTTTAATCAATTGAAACATTATTGGTTCCTGTTATTTATTTTATATAGTGATATCTTAGTTGTAAAAGGTTATTTATTCATCATGTCATCAAGAATATCAACAGCATTTTTGACGAACCCCGGGCATTTTGAACGAGTAAAACCTTGCTCTTTTGCTTGCAGATATCCTTCAGGTGTACTGATGTCACATCCTAATAGATCTCGGCAATTACATGAGCCGTTTCGTTGTTCAAATTGCTGAGTAAAATTCTGAATTTTTTCATAAGTTTGATCTTTTTTATGCTTCTCTGTAGCTGATTCAGAACCATATTCTAAACCCAATACAAGATATGCGCCTGTTAAAGCACCACAGGTATTACCCATTCGACCCATTCCACCACCAAAACCTGTTGCAAGTTTACATGCGGTAGCTAAATCTAACTGATATTTGTCTGCATATTGTGCGATAACAGATTGGGAGCAATTTAAGCCATTAATAAATTGCTCCCGTGCTTTTTCTGATTCAGACATATGTGAATACTTCCTGTTCATAATAATTGCTGTACTTGTATCATAACTTAAAACTTTTTTAAAATGTTGAAGAAAGGATAACAATTGTTCAAACTTATGCAAACTAAGCTATTTACCGAACTCATAACAATCCTAGATATATAATATTTATAGTATTTTCTCATAATTTCCTGTAAGCTAC
>JAPHSW010000190.1 GCA_026196615.1 Gammaproteobacteria bacterium
CATTTGAAGCCTTTGGATATCATAATAATTGCGTCAGAAACAACTATTTGATCATTTATGGGGCTTCAATTCAATTCCTAAAGATCTTACCTATGAATAAGTGATATTTAATTGATCCATGTCAAATATTACTATAACAAATATTTTTCTTGTCTGTCTATAAGTTTAATTACGTATGTTTTATTTTGTAAATCAATGTGTTAATTAAGAATAATGTAATATTCTTAATTGTAATCAACGATTGTTTATTGACAGGCTTAAATGGCATAATTTCATGACATAGTTTAATGGTGTACTATAGTGTGCTACATTTAATGATTTTTTTAATTAGGCATTTCAATGAATTTTAGTTCACTATTATCTAGTCAATATTTTGCACCTCTATTTTGGACACAGTTTCTTGGTGCCTTTAATGATAATGTCTATAAAAATGCTTTAATCATTTTAGTGACAATAAATGCAGCTTCTTATACAAGTATTTCAGTTGAATTATTAATCCCTCTCAGTGGAGGTATTTTTATTTTACCTTTCTTTTTATTTTCTGCGTTAGCTGGTCAATTAGCAGATAAGTATGAAAAATCAAAATTGATTCGCATAGTAAAAATTGGTGAAATAAATATTATGCTTATGGCGGGTCTCGGCTTTTATTTTGAAAATATATGGTTTTTACTGGCCGTTTTATTTTTTATGGGGTGCCAGTCTTCATTATTTGGACCAGTAAAATACAGTATATTACCCCAACATCTTTCTGAAGAAGGATTATTGAAAGGTAATGCTATTATTGAAATGGGTACTTTTCTAGCTATTTTATTAGGTACATTAATTGGTGGTGTGCTTATTATGGATGCCGATTATGGACGTGTTTATATCAGTTCTCTTGTGATAAGTGTCGCTATTCTAGGTTGGCTTAGCAGCCGAAAAATCCCCTTAGCCAAATCAGCTAATGAGCAGTTATCTATAAATTGGAATCTTTTTTCTGAAACATGGAATATTATTTCAGCGGCGATTAAATCACGTTTGATTTTTGGTACGATTATTGCCATTTCATGGTTCTGGTTTATTGGTGCCACTATGTTATCTATTTTGCCATTACCTGAATTTACCCAGAGCATTTTACATGCTCATGAACAAGTTATTACATTATTGTTGGCTTTATTTTCCATAGGTATTGGTATTGGTTCAATCATTGCTGGTCGATCAGTCACATTGACTAAAAGTATTAAGTGGATTGTGATAGGTACTATTGGTATTAGCCTGTCATCATTAGATTTGTATTGGGTGTGTAATCAATTATTATTACTAAACAGTAATTCTAGTGGAGAAGAACTTGCTTCATGGTTGATGATGTTTCAACAGCCTTTAACCGCACATATTCTGGTTGATGTACTTTTATTAGGCGCGTTTGGTGGTTTATATATTGTACCTTTATATGTAATTCTTCAAGAGCATAGTGCTATAGAAACTCGTTCAAGAACGATTGCTGCTAATAATATTACTAATGCATTTTTTATGGTAAGTTCTGCAATCGCTACTATGCTTCTTCTTGATGGTGGCATTTCATTGCATACGTTATTTGTTCTCATTGGTTTATGTAATATAGTTATTTTTAGTTTTTTATACTGGCGCTTTTCACCCGCGGTAAGAAAAATACTAAACTAAAATATTATGCATTCAAATCAGCATTTAATATCAGTTTATAGGGTGGTAGTGAGTTGAGAATTTTTTTACCATAAAATTTTGTCATAACTCTTTTATCAAGCAGTGTGATCCTACCTGTATCAGTTTCTTTTCGAATTAATCGTCCACAAGCCTGAACCAGTTTAATTGATGCATCAGGCACAGAAATTTCCATAAAGGCATTTCTTCCCTGAGACTCAATCCATTCAGTTAATGAGGCGTCAACAGGATTGTTAGGTACTGAGAAGGGAAGTTTGGCAATGATAACATGCTCACAATACTCACCAGGTAAATCAATTCCTTCGGCAAAACTATTTAAACCCAGAATAACACTGCCTTTACCTTTGTCGATTTGTTTTTTATGATCATTAATGATGACTTGTTTATTTCTTTGTCCTTGGGTTAGTAGTAGTTTTTTCCAGACATCATCACTTCTAAGTAATTCATACTCCACATCACTCATTTGTTTCTTTGAAGCAAATAAAACCAGAGTACCTTTTTCTTGATCAATTATTTGATTTAAAATTTCAACGACTTCATCAGTGTGTGATTGATATTGGGTCGCCTCACTACGCATTTTGGGAACAATAAATTCAACATTATCCTGATAGTTAAATGGGCTGGGTAAAATATTAAAAAAACCTGGCACGCCTGAATTTAAAACATAACGATCAAAATTACCTAAAGCGGCAATCGTTGCACTGGTTACGACTGCACCATAACATTGAGACCATAGAATTTGCTCAAGTGTATTGGCTGCAAGAATAGGGCTGCAAGAAAGTTCTATCCCCTCAAAGTCCTGATTCTGAGAAAAAGACCCTGAATTAACATGTTTGTGTAACCATCGGGCATTGGGAGGAAGGCCTTCTTTATCTTGTTTCGTAAAAAATTCAAATAGGTTCATTGCTGCACTGGCACGACTTTCCATTGGAGCTAATGCAGGCATCCATTGTTCTGCAACTTCAGTTTTAAGGCCTGTAATTTCACCTTCTAAGGTATCTTTGAGCACAGTATTAATATTGAGCAGTTGTCCTGAAAGTTTTCCAAATTGATTTAAAAGTTGTTGGCATTGTGATTTCAGTATGTCTGGTACTTGTCCAAACTCAAAACGAAGAATTTGTTCTTGCTTATGGTTTGTTTGGCGACTGCTTTGTGAAGAGAAACGGTCTTCAGGGAATTCAAATTGATTAACAATGGCACTGAGATTATTAATTTCTGTTGCAATATCTTTTGCTTGTTCAGGAAAATGGGTGATGATTTGTTGTATTTGTGCTGGTGGTTTAGCTAAAGAAGCAAAATTATTCAATGTTGAACTGACTTGATCAAGCCACTTTAGAGTCGTATTGATATGAAAAGAGTAACTGAAATGGTTGATCGCTTTTAATGGTAAGTGATGGCCTTCATCAAAAATATAAATGCATTCATCTGGTGAAGGAAGTATGTAACCACCTCCCATATTGAGATCACTGAGTACCAGATCATGATTGGCAATAATACAATCCACCTTGAAGATAGATTCTCGGGCTTTAAAATAAATACACTCATCATAGAACGAGCAGCGCTTGCCACTGCACTGGTGTTGATCAGAGGTCAAAGGTAACCAGCTGCTTTGGCCTATAAAATCATCCCAGCTGTCAATTTCACCGTCCCAGGTCTTATTGTTCCACGCCTGATATAAATCATCATACAATAAAATATCATCTTTATTATTTAATAAAACTTCTGATGTGGGAATATCCAGGGCTAATTCAGATTGGTTTTTATGGGAAATGTAGTTCTCAAGTTTGTGTAAACAAACATAACGTTTTCGACCTTTGGCCAATGTAAATGAAAAGTTTAATCCACTATGGCGTTGTATATCAGGAAGATCTTTTAAAAGAATTTGCTCCTGTAAGGCGATTGTCGCAGTAGAGATGATGAGTTTCTTTTTGTGTTCTTTGGCAATTGGTAATGAGGCAACAATATAAGCAATTGTTTTACCTGTGCCTGTTCCTGCTTCAAGAGTACATATGTGAGGTTGTTCAGGATTGTCATGATCGATATTGCCCAAGGTTCGGGCAATATCTGCAATCATCAGTCTTTGTCCATATCTGGCTTTTATCTCTTTACTTTCTAAAATTTGAGAATAGGCACTTTGTATGGTTTTTTTTAATTTATCTGTCAGCACATTCTGAAGTGTAACACTATTTATAGAAGGACAAAAATCTCCAGATTAAAAATACTCTGTTGTGACAAAAACTGGTTAAATGGGTTTTATTGAATTGAAAAAATTTGTTTCTTGCAAATATGATTTGAATCACATTTTTTAATAATAACCAAAAACTTGATTTTATTTAATATATTTATATATTTAACAATAGGATACATTCTTTTTTTCTATTAATATGTTAACATTGTGTCTTGAAAGAGTGACCACTTATCGGCTTGAGGTGGATAATTTTTTTAAATTGTTGTATTTTTTATTTTTTTTACTAATATTTATAAAAATAATAAAATTTGTAAGGAATATGAAGAAAGCATTGTAAGTTGCTTATTTCATTAAATTTTTCTTCTTTATTATTTGATTTTCCAAATTTTTCATGGCATCTTTTTTTATGTCATTTAATGGACTTATTGAAGGTTAAGATAGGGTAATGGGTATGACAGTAAAACACGTACTGGTTGTAGATGATTCAAAGTCAGCGCGGTTCATGTTACGTAAGATGCTTGGTAAAATTAATTTAACTGCTGATTTAGCGGAATCAGGAGAAGAAGCGCTTGTCTATTTGAAAAGCAACCAGCCAGATGCCATTTTTATGGATCATATGATGCCTGGACTCAATGGTCTTGAAACCGTAGAGAAAATCAAAACAAATCCAGAGTTAGCTGTAATTCCTGTTGTTATGTATACCTCACAAGATGGTGAAGAGTATCAAAAAAATGTAATTTCTCATGGAGTTATGGACATACTTCCTAAACCCGCTTCTCCTGATAGCCTTAACGCTGTCGTGCGTAAGTTAAATGAATTACCAGAAATTCCAATTGGCCAAATTCAGACAGGTCAAAGTGCCTCCAATGATGCACATCAAATTTCTTCTGAAGATATAGAGAAAATGGTCAGAAAAACAGCAGAAGCTGCTGTTGCTGCAGCTGTTCGTTATCAGGTTATTGGTACTACTGCTCAACAACTGTCTAAATTCAGAACTGAACTCAAACTATGTGATGAAGAGAAAGCTGAAAAATTATCTGAAAAGGTGTTTGATACACGTATCAGTTCTTATTCCAGTAAAATTTCAAGTCAGATAGAAAACTCTATGGCTGAACTGGCTTCTAAGCTTGACGGTATTGGCAATGAAAACAGTCTTACCAAGATTGATGCCAAGACTTTGGAAGAAATAAAAAGTGTGGCTCGACTTTCTTCTACCTCTAAAGCAATTGATGCAGCAAAAGAAACTGCGAGTATGGTTGCCCATGAATCAATGATGATGGTGACTGATGCTATCAATGAATCAAATAAAAAAATGGCAAGACGAATTACCTATGCAACCATTATCGCATCAGGGATTGGCATTTTAGCCGCTCTTATGGTTTATATTGGGCTAAACTAATTTAACTTAATCATCTAATTTTTCTATATTAGCTCTATTAAAAAGGCTACTTCTAAAAAAAGAAGTAGCCTTTTTTATTTCCAGGTACTATGATTTCTTTTTTTTAATCTCAATAGAAATGATCTGGAAAACACTGAATGCTTAAATCCATCTCTCAAAGAATTGCTGAAGAACTTAATGTTAATCAATCACAGATTGATGCCACTATTACTTTATTAGATAGTGGAGATACGGTTCCTTTTGTTGCTCGTTATCGTAAAGAAGTCACTGGAGGACTTGATGATATACAATTGAGATTATTAGATGAACGATTAAATTATCTTCGTGAACTGGATGAGCGTCGTCAAGTCATTATTAATGCCATCCAGGAACAGAGCAAAATGACACCTGAATTAAAGTCAACATTACTGTTGGCTGAAACCAAGACTCGTTTAGAAGATCTTTATAAACCTTATATGGTTAAACGTCGTACCAAGGCACAAATTGCTCGTGAAGCAGGTTTAGAACCTCTTGCAGACTCGCTATTAAGTGATCCATCTCTTAACCCTGAAGCTCATGCAAACAACTATCTTAATACGAATGATGAACACAAAATTGAAACTCCCAAAGAGGCACTTGATGGTGCTAAACAAATTCTAATGGAGCGTTTTGCCGAGAATCCTGAGTTGATTGGTAGGCTTCGTGAAACACTTTGGGATAACGGCCTTATGGTTTCTAAAGTTATTGAAGGTCAGGAAGAGGCTGGTAGTAAATTTTCAGATTATTTTGATGCCAGTGAAAAGCTTCAAGAGATGCCTTCACATCGAATATTAGCCTTATTTAGAGGTAGAAAAGAAGGCTTTCTCAGTATCAATACAGAACTCGATGAAGAACAGCAAAGTCTCCCCACTGGCTTGTCTACAATGGAGCATAAAATTGCTCATCACTTTGGTATTGAAGATCAAGGTCTGGCAGCAGATAAGTGGTTACAAGAAGTGGTCAAATGGACCTGGAGGATTAAAGTTAAAACTTCACTTGATATGGATTTAAAAAAACGCCTGAGAGAAAGTGCTGATGAAGGTGCAATCGATGTTTTTGGAAAAAACTTAAATGATTTACTTTTAGCTGCTCCTGCAGGTCAGAAAGTTACAATTGGTCTTGATCCGGGATTACGTACAGGAGTTAAAGTCGCGGTTGTTGATGCAACAGGAAAATATCTTGACCATGCAACAATTTATCCACATGCACCAAAAAATCAGTGGGTTCAATCAATACATATTCTTGCTGACCTTGCAAAAAAATACAGTGCTACACTCATTAGTATTGGTAATGGTACCGCTTCAAGAGAAACGGACAAACTTGCAGGTGATTTAATTAAGCAAAATCCTGAATTGAGATTAAATAAAATGGTTGTATCAGAAGCAGGTGCGTCTGTTTATTCTGCATCTGAATTGGCTTCGAAAGAATTTCCAGAGCTAGATGTATCTATTCGTGGGGCGGTTTCTATTGCTCGAAGATTGCAAGATCCCCTTGCAGAATTAGTAAAAATTGATCCTAAAGCAATTGGTGTTGGGCAATACCAGCATGATGTCAGTCAGACTCAATTAACTAAAAAGTTGGTTAATATTGTTGAGGATTGTGTTAATGGTGTGGGTGTTGATTTGAACACTGCTTCTATTCCACTCTTAAGTCAAGTTTCTGGATTAAGCCGGACTCTCGCTGCAAATATTGTTTCTTATCGTGAAACAAATGGTGCCTTTAAAAATCGACGTGAACTGTTAAAAGTGACACGTTTAGGTGATAAAGCTTTTGAGCAATCAGCCGGGTTTTTACGTGTGATGAATGGTGATAATCCATTGGATAATTCTGCTGTACACCCAGAGGCATATCCAGTGGTTGAAAAAATTATTTCCAATAAACATTGTGATATTCGTCAGTTAATCGGTGATTCAATATTTTTACAATCTTTAGATCCTTCAGAGTATACTGATGAACAGTTTGGTGAGCCTACTGTTGCAGATATTATTAAAGAACTTGAAAAACCAGGTCGTGACCCTCGACCTGAATTTAAAACTGCAGAATTTAAAGAAGGTATTGAAGAACCCAAGGATCTAAAACCAGATATGATTTTGGAAGGTGTTGTCACAAATGTGACCAATTTTGGTGCCTTTGTTGATATTGGTGTTCATCAAGATGGCCTAGTACATATTTCTCAACTTGCGGATAAATTTGTTAAAGACCCAAGAGATGTGGTTAAGGCGGGTGATGTGGTA
>JAPHSW010000136.1 GCA_026196615.1 Gammaproteobacteria bacterium
AAACCAATGTTTTTGTGGCAATTGTTGCTGGGCGATGAGCAGGAAACTGGCCAGACGTGCTTCGGAAGCCAGAAGATCGTAGAAGGAGGGATCGCGACTTCGTTCACTGACATCGTAACCAATGCTCAGCAAACCACTGACCTGATCGTAAAGAAATTCAAAATCCATCTGCGCCAGTTCACGGCAGCGATTCACCAAGTCGTCAATAATTTTGAGCCGCTCCAACGCACTCTTACAACTTGAGCCTATGACACTATTACTATCAGCAGACTTCTCTGCAAGTTTCAATCGGCCCAGCTCCGCCAGTGTCGGAATATTTCTAAACATCTGCGACCCAGCAGGCACCTGATAGTCAAGATCATTGCGCAGCGCGCAGCATTGCTTCCCAAATGCCTGCACCCAGTAATAAAGTTCACCGTCAATATCAATATCCACTGGCAGACAGGCGGGTAACTCATCGCCCAGGCGAACAATCTCATTCAACAGCACGTCGACTTCGCTCAGTGTTTGTGACGATCCGGCTTGTATAAGAGCCTCTTGCAGAACCCCGATTTTGTCAGACAGATCCGCTGTTGAGTCCGAAGGTACGTGTTCGAGCAGCACCTGCAAGGTATCCCGCAATCCCTGAAACGCGTTTGCTGATAGCACCGGCTGATCTTTCAATTCAAGCAGTCCTGCCTGCAGGGTGAGCAAGCTGCCGATCAGATTACCGCTATCCACCGAAGAGACATATTGCGGACAAAGTGGTTGCAGCGTGCGGGTGTCGTACCAATTATAAAAATGGCCACGATAGCGTTCCAGTTTCTCCATCGTCGTCAAAGTGTTTCCGATTCGCTGCAGAAATGCACCGGCGGATATATAACCAAAATCGTAAGCGGACAAATCCGCCAGCAATGACATGCCGATATTGGTGGGCGAGGTACGCGAGGCGATCACCGGCTCCGGATATTCCTGAAAATTATCGGGTGGCAGCCAATTGTCTTCCGGTCCGACAAAATCGGCGAAGAAACGCCAGGTGCGCCGTGCCGAAGTACGCAGGAATAAGCGCTGTTCAGCACTCAAATCCGAGGTGGCAGAAACCAGGGGCAGACTGATCCACCAGACAATTGCAGGTGACACCAGCCACAGCAACAATATCGGCGCACAAAAGAGTAACTCAGTATCACTAAGACTAATGGTGAGTATTAAGACCAGCACCGGTGCAATCCACATCTCCATAATAAAATCAGGCAGCGTGCGGCGTGCGTTACGAGTAGCGTATGAACTCATGTGCCAGAGCAATAAGCCACGCCGTGTGAATAGCATGCGTACACCTGAGTCCAGAATCGCATCAAGACAGATCAAGGCCTCATAAGGCAACAGGGCAAGGGATAACAAAGCGTGTGCGAGTGGATGGCCTGTAGCTTTACCGGTCTGCTGTAAATGCACCAGCCAATTACGTTCACTGGGTTTACGGATGAACTCAATAATGCTGGACAACGCACCTGGCAGGAATATCACGATAACTACCGACAAACTCCAAAACCACACCGAACCAGGACCAAATAACCAACCGCCAAGCAGCAAAGCGAGCAAGGCGGGAGAGACAAGACTGCGACGGAGATTGTCAAAAATCTTCCACATTGATAAGGCAGAGAGCGGATTGCGCTGGCGTGAAGCATCGCCGCCATTCGGACCAGGTACGCTTGGAAGCAGCCAGCCCGCAAGTTGCCAGTCTCCCCGTATCCAGCGATGACGACGACTGACATCAATGGCGTAACTGTCAGGATGTTCCTCAATCAAATCAACATCGGTCACTAATGCGGAGCGCGCGTAACCACTTTCCAGCAAGTCGTGACTAAGAATAAGATTGTCGGGAAAGCGGCCATCAATAGCCTGACGAAAAGCGTCGACATCGTAGATACCCTTGCCGATAAAAGAACCTTCGCCAAATACATCCTGATAGACATCCGATACTTCGCGGGTGTAGGGATCGATACCGGATTCACCGGCAAACAGTTTGCTAAACCGTGACTGGCCTGCACTGGTTAAACTGATCGAAGCGCGTGGTTGCAAAATTGCATAACCTTCAACAACCCTGCCCCGAGCCGCATCGTAAACTGGCCGATTGAGCGGATGAGCAATATTACCAATCAGTGTACGCGCAGCATCGCGGGGCAGTTGCGTGTCGGTATCCAGGGTGATGACGTACTGAATTGAACTGAGCATCGAAACATCACCGACAATCTCAGAAAAAGCCCCGGAAGAGGCGGAATCCCCACCCCTCAGCAAGTCATTGAACTGCTCCAATTTACCACGCTTACGCTCATAGCCCATCCACACCAGTTCATGGCTATTCCAGATACGGGGTCGGTGAAACAGATAGAAAATATTGGTGCGATCGTCGTTATAGGTTTGATTAAGTCTTTGCACCGCGGTGCGTGCATAGGCAAGCAACTCATCATCTTCTGGCTGAATTTGTTCTGATGCATCACGAAAATCCGTGAGTAAAGCAAAAAACAGATTCGGGTCCCGATTGCCCAGATAACGGATCTCCAGGGCTTCCAGCAAATCATCAATCTCTTGCACCTTGCTCAATAAGGTGGGCACTACCACCATGGTGCGGTGAATGTCTGGGATTCCCTGGGAAAAATCCAGACGTGGTAAGCCACGCGGCGGTAAAAGCAATGTGACGATGATGTTCACTACTGATATAGCCAAAACCGAGACACCGATAATTCCGCTAATGGAAAAAAACCAGTAACGCCAGTCACTCAGCTCGATCCCGCTGAAAGGGGAAAGCAAAACCGATGCCCCAAGTGCACTAAGCAATAACACCGGACTGAGATAGAGTGACAAGCGTAAACGCTGACTCAGTCGCCGGGTTCGTGCCCACCACGATAAACGACAGTAGACTGTTCGCTCTAGCAGCGGCCGGCCACTATCGATAAGGTAATTACCAATATGGGCACTGCGGTGATTGAGACCCAATTTCTCTGCTGCCGTTTGTGCCAATGCAATGGCTTCGCGGGCTACCTTTAATTCACTGCACGAACTGCCGCGAGCCACATCTTCGATTACATGCCGGTAACGGTCGCGAGTGGCGAAATCCTGACTGGCGTGGATCCCTGCGGGATCTTCTCGCAAGGTTTGTTCAACCACACTGAGCGACTCGACATAATCGCGCCAATCCATCGTGCCAATAAAACGCAGACTGCCGATACTATTGGAGATGGAAATCTGATTGGTCGCAGCCGTACGAGCCGCTGAGGCTGACAACTGGGTTGCAGACACGCCCTGTTCGATTAGTTTCTGTTCAACCCAGGTTTGCACAAACGCCATTGTTGGCCCCAGGGCCTGGAGTCTGGAATAAAATTCCTCCACAAACGGCGCGGTCAGCGGTACATCTGCGTTAGCAAACTCGGCCAGTAACTGGATCAGTTGTTTGGGTTCTTTTTCTGCTGTCGCGAACATGCGATCAGCCCATCTAGTTGCGGCGTCACGCTCCTCACGCCGACGGGCGATGCGCAAAGCAACCCGACGCAGATTTTCCAGCAATGCCAACTGCAGCATAATCGGGAAAGCCCATAATTCGCCTAATTTCAGGGGGGTAATGCTCTGATAGGCAGCGATAAACTCGGCCGTGTTCTCGCTATCAACACGACCGTCCATGTGTGAAATAAGTTCCAGAGACAAGTCATAGATACGAGGAAAACCAGTTGATGAGCCCTTTGCCAGGCGCGGCAGTTGTTGACTGTAACCACGAGGCAGATGTCGTCGCGCCATGCTGATTTGCTGTTCAATGAGATAAAAATTATCGAGCAGCCAGGCCTCAGCCGGAACGATCCGTTGACCAGGGGGGATGGCGACCACTATATCATACGCCGCCAGCAGGACCCGCTCATTGTCTGCCAGCCGAGGCAGCAATTTATCAGCTCCAGGGTCTGGATCGATTCTATATTGTCCTGCCAGCGTAATCGCATGGCGCTTCAGTTGTTCGATACTAAACAGCTCTGCTTGCAGCAGCTCAGTATCCTGATCATTACGCAACTTACGCGCGCGTGTCGAAAACACGAACTCTTTGATGGCTTTGAAATGCTCCTGGATCATTATGAAAAGCTCCTTGATGATACAATGGAGAATCTTCAGATCTGACATTGCCACTCAGAACGCCTGGGTAATAAATAATGCCTGACTATGCGTTGACTTACTAGTACTGAATATCGAGGAAGCCGTGCGTCCTGAAGGACTACGGGATATTCTATTATCCAGCAAGGGAAAATATCTAGACTGGTTAATAAGGTAGACGTTGACAACTGTACCATGAAAGCAATGTCAAGGTTAACATCTTTTGAATAGAGACATGAAAAAATCAAAACAGAACGAAATATCAGTACAGAAAATTCAACGACACTAAACAAAGTATAATATGAATGATTGTTTTTTTTATTTCCCTACGTTAGTTTCTTTAATTGCTGTAATAATAAAGTGTCGAATTCCTTTTGATCACACACTCCAAGGTCGGCTGCGGCTTCTCCTAAAGAGACATTCATCTTATGCGCTTGATGTGCAATTTTAGTAGCCACTTCATAACCCAGTGTTGGTGCTAATAAGGTAATGGCTGATAAATTATGATCCATATTGGTTTGAATTTGTTTCTCATTTAGAGTTAGTCCACAAACACAATGTTCGGAAAACGACAACATAGCATCGGATAAAAGTTCAATGGATTCGAGTAGATTGTGAATGATCAAAGGGCGGTAAACATTGAGTTGTAATTGTCCCTGTGATGCAGCCAAAGAGATAGTTAAATCATTGCCAAAGACTTGCAGGCACACCATACTGAGCGCTTCACATTGAGTAGGGTTCACCTTAGCTGGCATCATTGAACTTCCTGGCTCATTGGCGGGTAAATACCATTCATTAAAACCACAGCGAGGCCCACTACCCAATAAACGAAAATCATTAGCCATTTTAAACAACACACTGGCAAGTTGTTTGAGTGCACCACTGTATCTCAGCAGTGCATCCTGGCCGGAAACCGCGGCAAATAAATTGTTATGCGGCTCAAACGGCAAGTCATAATGGACTGCCAGGCGTTGGGAGACCCTTAGGCTAAAATCAGTAGGTGCATTACTGCCGTTGCCAACCGCAGTGCCACCCATCGCCAGTTTATAAACATCTGCAAGGCTATCAATTAGCGCTGATTTTGCACTTGAGATTTGAGAACGAAACGCTGATAAAATATCACCTACTGTTAAGGGAAGTGCATCCATTAAATGTGTGCGTCCTACGGTATAAACTTGTTTAAAGGCATCCTGTTTTTGTTTCAGCGTAAAGTCAAGGCGATCCATCGCGTCGAAAAGTTTTTCGTGTGTTGCTTGTGCCACTGAGATATGCATGGCACTTGGAAAAACATCATTGGAAGATTGGGACATGTTAACATGATCATTAGGATGGATTTTTTCATCTTCTGTGGATTTATTATTGAGCCAGATATTGGCTAGGGTACAGATAACTTCATTGACATTCATATGGGTCTGGGTACCTGAACCAGTTTGCCACACGCTCAAAGGAAATTGGTCTAAATGTTTCCCTGCAAGAATTTGATGACAGGCTGCTACAATTGCCTGACACATCAGCTCATCTAGTAATTTATACTCTCTGTTAACTTCTGCGCAGATGCTCTTTATTGTTACTATGGCAATAATCAATTGCCTGTCAAATAAGTGGTTACCAATTTTAAAGTGTTGCAATGAGCGTTGGGTCTGTGCGCCCCACAATTTATTGGGTGGTATAGCAATCTTACCAAAACTGTCATATGCATATCGTTCTTTATAGTAATTAGACATTTGCTTAATGCTTCATAATTTAGTTTTTCCTATTTTATGAGAGAGATATTTGTGCTCCACTTATTATTTATGGCAAGGTCACTTTTTAGTCTCTGTACTTAACTTGTCAGCCTTATCGCACTTCGTCTTGCCCATGGTATAGTTAACTTCACCTATAAGGTGTTCGTAATGGTGTTGCATATAGAAGTGTCTCTTCCCTTAAGATAAAATAATTATCCCTCATCAATACCTTCATCTACTGTGTTATTAATTAATTCATGCACGTGATCTTCCGGTACAAATGAATGAAGAATTTCATCACCATCTGCTTCAGCAAGCTGAATAGCCTCGTCATAAAAACGTTCTGTGTTCAACGTTTGTTGTTCATAAGCGGTTATTGTTGTCATTGTCGTTTTCCTCGTTTAAACAGTCTATTCCGGCCTATTGCCTTTTCAACTGCTTATTTAAGTATAGTTATAAACACCATTTTGTCTATAACAAAATAATGTTTTACTTCATTATATTTTTATATTTTACTGTTTGTCTAAAACATAGTTGACTATAATTATATTTAAATAATAGTCATGTGGTTGAAGTATGTTTTTAATTACTTCGGTAGAAAGAGATACAGGAATAGGAAGAGACAGGCTTAGAGTGTGGGAACGTCGTTATGGTTTTCCCATACCTGTGCGAAATAAACATGGTAAACGTGTTTATTCAGAGCAACAGATCAGAACCTTACAACTCATAAAACGATTGCTTGATCAGGGAATGCATCCGGGGAAATTAGTGGGTTTGTCGGATTCTCAACTCAATACTATTTCTCAGGATTTATCGACTAAAAATCAATTAAAATTAATAATTAATGACAGAATGAATGAGTTCATCGATTGTGTATATTGCAACGACACACAGAAGTTATGGGGATTATTAGAGCAGACATTAATACAACAAGGGCTGAAAACTTTTATCATCGAATCACTGGCTCCTTTAATCACCACTGTAGGAGACCAGTGGGCTGCAGGTCATTTAAATATATTTGAAGAACATTTTATTACTCATCAAATCACTTTGTTTCTTGATTCCACTATCAGTAAAATACCTGTGATATCCAATACATCCCCAGTGTTGTTAGCCACATTTCCTGGTGAAAATCACAATCTTGGATTATTGATGATAGAATGTTTATTGAAAGACAAAGGTCAGTTAACGGTAAATTTAGGCATAGAAGTTCCAATGGATCAATTAGTTATGGCTTGTCAGCGATATAAGTCAAAAGTCATTTTATTATCGTTCTCGAGTGCTTATAGCAACAGTGGTTTACGTACTGAGTTGAATGATTTAGCACAACAAATACCCGATCATATATCTGTATATGTGGGCGGTTCAGGCGTAAAAAAGATGCGTAAATTCCCCAAACAAGTTATCCTTACACATCGATTACAAAACATTTTAGACTTAGATTTTTCCTGATGCCCATTTTTTTCAACCAGGAGTTGATTAACATTGCAGAATTTGGGGTTCTATTAGTATCGATATTCTCCTCGTTGTCAGGGACTTTAGTGTTGAGCGGATGGTCTGCTCGTAACAGGAAATTGAACAAAGTGGCTCACGTTGGGTTTGAAAGTGAAATCACGTCATGAAAACCATATTTAGCATTCTTGATAAGCGTTCACCATCACTTATTGTGTGGTCTTCGGTACTGTTAATGCTACTTATAGTGATTATCGATATTGCCACTGGCAACATTATTTTTTTCCAACCCTTTCTTGTTTTACCCATACTTCTAGCCAGTTGGTATGGGTCAAAAAGAGCCGGGCTTTTATTGGCTATCTTTTCCACACTGACATGGATCATTTCCAGAGAAATAGTTAATACTGATAGTTTTAATCTGCAACTTGTCATTTATAGCGGAATATCGAATTTGGTGGCCTATTCGTTATTGGCAATCCTGATCACTAATTTTCGAAATGTGCATCGAGTAGAAAAATTGGCTGCAGACACAGATGCTTTGACAAGTCTACATAATTCTAGAGGTTTCTATGTTGAACTTGCCAATGAGTTGCTTCGCTCAATTCGATATGGTCATAAATTTTCACTTGCCTACATAGATATCGATAACTTTAAACACATTAACGATTCTTTAGGGCATTCGACTGGAGATAAGTTGTTGGTGGAGGTCGCGCAATGCCTCAAATCATCACTGCGTGAAACTGATACGGTTGCACGGCTGGGGGGAGATGAATTTGTGTGTCTACTACCAGAAACAGAGCCCGAAATGTCAAAGAAAACTTTTTTAAAAGTGAGTGATATGTTATCAAAAGTTATGCAATCGCATAATTGGTCAGTGAGCTTTAGTATCGGCTTGGTGACTTTTGAAACACCTCCAGATGATACTAAAGAAGCAGTAGCCATTGCAGATGAGCTAATGTATTGCGTCAAAAATAATAAAAAAGACAATATTGCCTTCAGGATATGGAATGGCAAAACCATTAAATAGAAATAAGTACCGCTCGTCTGAATAAAGCTTTTTAAACTTGACTATTTCTGTATGTCTTCTATAGTGTAACTATAACTTAATTTTATCCTCAATTTCCTCAAATAAACTTATACTGAAAATCGGTCGTTCAGCTGACCATTAACATTCAGTGGTAGATAGTATTCCACATCGTAAATTGATGTGTTCCTAGATAACGTATAAATGACTTTATTCTCATAATTATTGATGAAAAGTTACTCGACGCACTTTGATTTTTTATTTTGTGTCAGGTTTTGATCTCCAATAAGAAGGTGTGGTTAATATATACTCTTTAAACAGCTTGCACGTGTCTATTTATAAGGAAGTTCCCATAGGTATCCAGCCAGTGACTTTTTGTGGAACAAATACGTTAATGAAAAAGGAAGACAGTATGAACAAGTTATATTACTACACTAGAAAAATGAGAATTAAAACAGACAGCTTAGTTTTTATACTGTTCATTCTTGCCATATTTATGCTTATTATAGGTGTATCAGGCATTATTGAAACTATGTCTCCAACAACTTATTCTACCTTCAAGATATTTGGTGAGAGTATTTTATCATACATACACTTTCATATACTTATCCTCTATGGTGCGCTTGCCTTAATATTTTCTATATGGTTTGGAACTAATCGCAATTTTAGGTATTAATATATTACGTTTATTGAAGAATACATGTTCCGTTAGAATGTTTTGTTTAAACCTGTTCTATTAAAACAAAAGTATAGATGGAATGTAAAAAAATATTTAGTTAACTATTTAATTAACAAAGAGGATGACCAAGTATCATACATCAGGAATTTACCAAGTATCATACATCAGGAATTTACCAAGTAGGTATCACAACATTTTGGCATAATAAGCAACACGCTATGCCGAATACCGACTAATATATTTATTTAAAGGCGTTTAATCATGAGTTACCAAAATGCAGATTTTATAATTCACATTAATGAAGTACTAAGTACGGATCAAATTCATGCTATTGAGAATGATATTGGTAGGGATATTGGTGTACATTCTGTGTGTGTAAATGACCAGCACCGACATTTAATGTTGGTTGACTACGACCCCCAGGAAATATCATCTAAAACCATACTAAATAATGTTGTTAGGCAAGGCGTCCATGC
>JAPHSW010000283.1 GCA_026196615.1 Gammaproteobacteria bacterium
CAAAAATATCACCAAAAACATCGCCAAAGATGTCACTGAAGTTACCTCCGGCACCGCCACCCATTCCAGCACTTTGATCAACACCTGCATGACCAAACTGGTCGTAAGCCTGACGTTTTTGTGCATTTGAAAGCACTTCATAAGCTTCTTTTGCTTCTTTAAAGTGTATTTCAGCATCAGGATTATCGAGGTTTCTATCAGGATGATGCTTCATCGCCAAACGACGATAGGCTTTTTTCAGCTCTGCATCACTGGCCGTTTTATCAACGCCGAGTACTTCGTAAAAATCTTTTTTGGACATAATTTATCTTTTAAGCTAATTTATCTTTGAAAACAATTTATCTTTGAAAACAAAGTGGGCTACTATCTGTTTTAAGGCTCAATTTTTAAAGAAAGCTATAAACCAGAAAACACAGGGCAGAGATATCCTCCATCCTGTGTTTCATTGTGCTAACTTTTATCGAGTTAACATTAAAGTGTTGAGTCTAAGACTTAACTTACTTTTTAGAATCGTCGACTTCTTCAAATTCAGCATCAACCACATCATCATCAGCAGTGTTTTCTGCGGCACCAGCTTCTGCGCCTTCAGCACCTGCTGCATCACCAGCCTGATCGGCATACATGCGCTCAGCCATTTTTGCAGAAGCATCTGTCAGAGCTTTAGTTTTTGCTTCGATATCATCTTTATCATCACCTTTCAGTGCTTCTTCCAGATCTTTAACCGCTGTTTCAATGGCTGACTTTTCATCATCATCCATCTTATCACCCATATCTTCCATTGACTTCTTAGTCGCATGGATCATATTTTCAGCAGTGTTTTTAACGGTAACCAGTTCATGGAATTTTTTATCATCATCAGCATGAGCTTCAGCATCCTGAACCATACGATCAACTTCATCATCAGATAAACCACTTGATGCTTTAATGACAATAGACTGTTCTTTACCAGTTGCCTTATCTTTTGCAGATACATGTAAAATACCATTGGCATCCAAATCAAAAGACACTTCAATCTGAGGTGTTCCACGTTGTGCTGGTGGAATATCAGATAAGTCAAAACGACCTAATGATTTATTACCAGAAGCGACTTCACGTTCACCTTGAAGAACATGAACCGTTACTGCAGTTTGGTTATCATCCGCAGTAGTGAACACTTGTGATGCTTTAGTTGGAATCGTTGTATTCTTTTCAACCAGCTTAGTCATAACACCGCCAGCTGTTTCAATACCTAAAGACAGAGGTGTCACATCCAATAATAGAACGTCTTTAACATCACCACCTAATACACCGCCTTGAACTGCAGCACCAACGGCAACAGCTTCATCAGGATTCACATCTTTACGAGGCTCTTTACCAAAGAACTCCTGTACAGCTTCCTGAACCTTAGGCATACGAATCTGACCACCAACCAGAATAACTTCATCAATATCACTGACAGATAAGCCAGCATCATTGATTGCTGTACGGCATGGATCAATAGTACGCTTAATTAAGCCTTCAACTAAAGATTCTAATTTAGCACGAGTTACTTTCACATTTAAATGTTTAGGGCCTGATGCATCAGCAGTAATATAAGGTAAGTTAACATCTGTCTGCATTGTGCTGGATAATTCAATCTTAGCTTTTTCTGCACCTTCTTTAAGACGTTGCATCGCCAGTGGATCACCACGTAAATCCATACCCTGATCTTTTTGGAATTCATCCGCAAGATAATCAATTAAACGCATATCAAAATCTTCACCACCAAGGAATGTGTCACCATTGGTTGATAAAACTTCAAACTGATACTCGCCATCAACTTCTGCAATTTCGATAATTGATACATCAAATGTACCACCACCAAGATCGAATACAGCAACCGTTGAATCACCTTTTGACTTATCCATACCATAAGCCAGTGCTGCTGCTGTTGGCTCATTAATAATACGTTTTACTTCCAGACCTGCAATCTTACCTGCATCTTTTGTTGCCTGACGTTGAGAATCATTGAAGTAAGCAGGTACAGTAATAACCGCTTCTGTCACAGTTTCACCCAAATAATCTTCAGCCGTTTTCTTCATTTTTGCCAAGATTTTTGCTGAAACTTCAGGTGGAGCCATTTTTGTACCATGAGCTTCAACCCAGGCATCACCATTATCTGCTTTGACAATATTATAAGGTACTAGCTCAATGTCTTTTTGAACTGCATCTTCTTTAAAAGTACGACCAATTAGACGCTTAACAGCATAAATAGTGTTGGCAGGATTTGTAACAGCCTGACGTTTAGCTGGTTGTCCTACTAAAACTTCATCATCGGTATAGGCGACGATAGATGGTGTGGTACGATCACCCTCTGCATTTTCAATAACTTTTGGTTTGTCGCCATCCATAACAGCAACACATGAATTGGTTGTACCCAAATCAATACCGATAATTTTACCCATTATTTTCTCCTCAATAATTCTTTCTAAACTGTTCGTTATGTATGTTTCTAAAAGTGGGGCTAATTTCCCATCTTTCAAGTGGTTACTTCTAAATAATTGTTAGATCAATTACTTAGAAACCTTTTATTTAAAATAATCGTTACTTGTTGACTCTTTATTTAGCAACCATAACCATTGCAGGCCTCACAAGGCGCTCGTTAAGCAAATACCCTTTTTGCATAACTGCAACTATTGTATTGGATTCTTTACCTGGAATTTCCTGCATCGACATGGCTTGATGGAATTCGGCACTATAAGTATCACCTTCTTCAGGGGCAATCTCTTTAATACCAATTTTGCCTAAAGCATCATTCATCATTTTTAAGGTCAATTCCATACCTTCACGAATTTTATGTACTGCTTCGTCTTCAATGTCCATATCTATTGCGGCTTTCAAGCCCAGTTCCATGGAATCTTTGACGGGTAATATTTCATTGACCATTTTTTCAACGCCAAATTTTCTGGCATTAGAGACTTCTTTTTCAGTACGACGGCGAACATTTTCCATTTCTGCTTTAGTACGTAGAGCAATATCCCAATTTTCATCTGCTTTTGACTGAGCTTGTTTGATGCGAACAATCAATTCTTCTGCTTCAAGAGCAGCTAATTCATCAATGACTTCTTCATTGTTATCGTTGCTGGTATTTGTTTCTTCATTTTCTGCATCACTTCCAACATTGGCATTTTCTTCTGAAGCCTGCGTCGTTACGTCTTCTTCTGCCGCTTGCTCATCAACTTTTTGCTCGTCTGCCATTTCTTAAATCCTGTTCTTATTGACTAAAAGTTTGTTCAAAATTGTAATTAACACAGTGTAAATAGGGATTAATTTTCATGATTCAAGGCTGATGTCAGTAATTTTGCAGTTAAATCAACAATAGGGATCACTTTGTCATAAGCCATCCTTGTTGGGCCAATGACCCCAAGCACTCCCATGCTTTGTCCTTCGATCTGATATGGTGCTGCAACAACTGAACAATCTTCTAATGGACCATAGCCTGATTCCTGACCAATAAATAACTGTACACCATCGGCATCACTCACTTGATTCAATAAACTAAGAATGTGTTGTTTTTCATGAAAGGCTTCAAATAATTGACGCATTCTATCCATATCAGAATTGTCTGCATACTGCATCAAGTTCGTCTCGCCACTGATCATAAAATCATCTTGATCTTCATGATGTTCAGCAAAAGCATGTGTTGCCATTTGTATTGCAGAGCGCATCATGTCATCCATTTTCTGACGAGTATTTTCCATCTCTTGTGTCAGTATTCGACAAACCGTCTTAATTGATTTACCAATTAACATGGCATTCAGATAATTACTCATTTGCTGAAGCTGCGGCATACTATAGTCTCGATCAAGCTGTAGCACCCGATTCTGAACTTCATTATTACTTTGTACTAAAACGGCCAAAACACGCTTATTTGAAAGGGGAATAAACTCAATTTGAGTCAGAGCTATCAGCTCTTTTTTGGGCAACACAACCAGACCAGCCATCTGAGTCATACCAGAAACAGTATCCATCGCATTTTCAAGAATTTTACTTTGCTCATCAGCCTCATTGATATGCGACAAAAACTGATTGATAAGGTTGTGATCGGGTTGCTTCACTGACAGCAAAGAATCAACAAACAATCGATATCCCTGAACGGTAGGCACCCGTCCTGCAGAAGTATGAGGTGCATGGATTAGGCCCATTTTTTCTAAATCGGCCATCACATTACGAACCGTTGCCGAACTAACCTTCAGGCCTGATGATTCAACTAATGCTTTTGAGCCGACAGGCAATCCATCATGAATATAGGATTCCACCAGCACTTTCATTAACTGGCTGGTACGGTCATCAAATAATTGGTTTTTTGTCAAAATAGCTGCTGCTTTATCATACTAAAATAATAATACTTATAAAGCCTACATAAGGCTGAGTTTTAAAGTTTCAAGTCAAAATTCTTATGAAAAGACTTATAAAAACAAAAAATGAAGGTTTGTTTCCCCTCTCATGCCAATAGAATGTTATAACGGCCTTATTTATTTTTATATATTTTGCCGAATGATAAGGATAAATTTTAATTGGCTGAAAGCACTTTTTGTGCTAATTTCATACCTAGATTGCTTTAAAACCAAACAAAATTGGCCAAACATGACAGAACCAGAACAGAATAAAACATTTACCAGTATCGGCTTTATTGGAAAGTATGCTGATCCTAGTGTGGGCGATGCACTTGTCAGTTTACATGAGTATTTTTTAGGCCAGGGTTGTGATGTGTTTCTTGATGAAAGCACGGCAGCCGTGTTTACTGATCATGAAATGGAAGTAGTGACCCGAACCCAACTGGGTGAGCAATGTGATTTAATCATTATTGTCGGTGGTGACGGTACTTTACTCAGTGCCGCAAGAAGTCTGGTTGGTTTTGGTGTCCCTTTGTTAGGTATTAACCTGGGACACCTTGGGTTCCTGGTGGATTTATGTGCCATTGATGTCCACAAGGCATTAGATGAAATCATGGCAGGAAAATACACTGAAGAGAACCGTTTTTTGCTCATCTGTGAAATTGAACGAGATGGTGATTATTTTGGCGGTGGAAATGCTTTCAATGATGTCGTGGTCCATAAAACCGACGTGGCCCGCATGATTGAAATAGAGACGTATATTGACAATAAATTCATGCATTCCATGCATGCAGATGGTCTTATTATTTCCACACCAACCGGATCAACTGCCTATTCATTATCAGGTGGTGGACCGATATTATACCCCTCTCTTAATGTGATAGAGTTAGTTCCAATCTGTCCTCATACAATGAGTAACAGACCTGTTGTTATTTCAGGTGAAAGTGAGATTGATATTGTCATCAGCGATCAACTGTCAACTCAGGCACAGGTGACTTATGATGGCCAGATTAATTTTAATCTATTACCAGGTGATCATGTCAAAATTATGCGCCATCCTAAACACATTACTATTTTGCACCCTAAAAACTACGATTACTTTGAAATTCTTAGAGCCAAGTTGCGTTGGGGTGAAAAATTGAGAGATTAGTTCATTTTTAACCCGACTAAAATCTTAAATAATGTTTAAATTGTCTTAGTCCCAAACGCTTTTACACCCAAAATTTTTGCCTAATTTAGAAGAATTGTATGCTGACACACATTACTATCAATAATCTCGCAGTAGTTGACTCATTGGATCTGGAGCTCAACTCTGGCCTCACTGTTTTAACGGGTGAAACAGGTGCGGGTAAATCCATTTTGATTGATGCCTTAGGACTGGTATTAGGTGATCGAGCAGAAGCATCAGCCATTCGTCATGGTGCCGAACGCGCTGATATTGTAGCAGAATTTGATCTACAGGACCCAGCCATTGAACAATGGTTAGAAAGCAATGAACTGGATAGTGATGGAGAGTGTTTGATTCGACGCACAATCAACGCCAAAGGGCGCTCCCGAGGGTTCATTAACGGTCAACCCATTCCACTTCAAATATTACGTGAACTCGGTGATCAACTGGTTAATATCCATGGACAAAATACCCATCAGGCACTATTAAAAACAGATGAACAACGCCTTTTATTAGATAACTTTGCAGGAACCAGTGCCTTACGCAAAGAGCTTAACCAGTGTTATCAACAGTGGAAAAAGAAATCTTCTGAGTACCAACAATTAAAGCAAGATACAGCCGAACGTGATGCTAAACTGGAATTATTAAAATTCCAGGTTCAGGAACTCAACGAATTTGAACTTCAGGAAAATGAGCTACCAGGCCTCGAAGATGAACATCGAAAACTCAGCAATGCCAATCGCCTGATTGAAACCTCTCAAAGCATACATTTCCAGCTGTCTCAAGATGAACAAAATAGCGTCAATCATTTACTAAATCGTTGCCAGGTTGATCTTCAAGCTCTATCAGAATTAGACTCAACCCTTAATCCCATTGCAGAAATGCTCAATAATGCTTTAATACAAGTTGATGAAGCCAGTGGCGAATTACGTCACTATCTTGACTCACTTGAACTGGACCCAAAACATCTGCAATGGCTGGATAACCGTATCAGTGGTATTTATGATCTTGCGCGCAAACACAGAGTTGAGCCTCACGAATTATTTACTCATATTGAAACATTAAAAGGTGAGCTGGATCATCTGGAAAATGCTGACATCCATTTGGAAGCATTGCATGAAGCGGTCATTGCTGCACAAAATAAATATTTTAAGCTGGCAAAAAAATTAAGCAGTAACCGCAATAAAGCTTCCAAACTATTGGCTGAACAAGTTATAAAGCATATTCATGAACTGGGTATGGAACGCTGTCTCTTTGAAATAAAATTATCAGCCATTGATTCTGAACAACCTCAGTTAAATGGCATGGAACTGGTTGAATTTTATGTCACAACTAACCCTGGACAACCATTAAAACCTTTATCTAAAGTTGTTTCTGGCGGCGAACTTTCTCGTATCAGTCTGGCCATTCAAGTAGTCACAGCTGAATTCAGCCATATTCCAACACTCATCTTTGACGAAGTTGATGTCGGTATTGGTGGTGGAATTGCAGAAATGGTCGGCAATAAATTAAGACTATTAGGCAGCAACTCTTATGAAAGTTCATGCTCTAGCTCAGATACTTCAAAATCTCTACAAAAAATGGCGCAGATATTATGTGTCACTCATCAGGCTCAGGTTGCATCACAAGCACATCAACATCTCAATGTTTACAAACAAAGTGATGCACAGAAAACTTCAACGACAATCACTCAATTAGACGAAGAACAACGAGTTGAAGAACTTTCCAGGATGATGGGGGGAGTAAAAATTACAGAACAAACCCGCTCTCATGCACGTGAAATGCGGAAGCAGGTTATTGATTTAGAATGATATTTTATTCATCTTTTTGGCAGTCAGGACAAACGCCATAAATATATAAGCTGTGATCAGTTATTTTAAAACCAAGCTTTTCGGCGACTTTGTTCTGGCATTTTTCAATGGTCTCTTCAAAAAATTCTTCAACTTTACCGCATTTATCACAAACCAGATGATCATGATGACTTCCCTGATTCAGCTCAAATACGGAGTGACCACCCTCAAAATGATGACGAGAAACCAGACCCGCTGTTTCAAATTGAGTTAAAACACGATAAACCGTCGCTAAACCAACATCTTCGCCAAGACCGAGCAGCTTTTTGTAAACATCTTCTGCACTCACATGTCGTGAGTCGCCATTCTCAAGCAATTCTAAAATTTTCAATCGAGGCAAAGTTGCTTTAAGACCTGCCTTTTTAAGATCGATATTATTCACAAATATGATTCCTTAATTTTTCGAACACTTTAATATGTAAAAAAACAATCCAGGGTTATGTTTTATCACCTTAATCTTATCAAACCAATAGAGGTTGTATTTAAAATTTTAGCTTGATG
Organism: Gammaproteobacteria bacterium; assembly: GCA_026196615.1. Taxonomy (GTDB): domain Bacteria; phylum Pseudomonadota; class Gammaproteobacteria; order GRL18; family GRL18; genus GRL18. Next base: position 7,875 of record JAPHSW010000283.1, read on the forward strand.
ATCTACTACACAAGAGTCGTTTAATTACGACAATGCAGGTGCTTTTATGATGAGAATATTGTATCATCCGTCACATAAAATAAATTCAAATTGCTGCATGCATTGAACTGACACGAGTATTAACTTATTTAAATCATTCTCAATAGTATACAGAATTTAAAAAAGAAATCATTATAGAAATGCGAAATATTATTATTACCACTTTGGTTCCTGCTGTTTTTCTTCTTTCCTCCTGCGCCTGGGTGCCTGATCTTTCCGATATTGGTTTACCAAGGGTTCATAAAGTCGATGTACCTCAGGGCAATGTCGTAGAGCAAAATCAAGTAAACCAATTACGTCCTGGAATGAATAAACAACAAGTTCGCTTTGTTATGGGAACTCCCATGCTAGATGACTCTTTTCATGCAAATCGCTGGGATTATATCTATCGATTCAAACCTGGCTATGGCGACACAGAGTTCAAACAAGCAACACTTTACTTTAATGAAAATGAAAAATTAGTCAATATTCAAGGTACCTATCGTCCTGGTGACGAAGCAAAAGAAACACATAGTACAACAGAGATTGTTGTCGTTCCTCTTGAGGATTACGAAGGAAGTGATGACGAAGGAGAAAAAGGCTATTGGGCACGTTTTGTTGATTTCTTTGCATGGACAGAAGAACATGAAGGAATACCAACTGATGGCGATGTTCCTGTAGGACCTCGTGGCGAAGGTGAAGCAGCACCAGGAACGATGGAACGCTCTCCTGAAACTCAGGACAACAGATAAGCAACCAATAATGTCTTCCTGTCAGATTAACGACAGGAAATGACATCCCCTCTCTATCCTTTTTTCATTTTTTTACCTTCTGCTGCCCGTTGTTTTCTAACAGCTTTAGGATCAGCAATCAATTTTCTATAAATTTCAATTCTGTCATTATGTTCCAGAGTTTTATCTAATTTAGCGATCTTACTAAAAATACCCACTTTATTAGTTTTTAAATCAATTTCTGGATATTCTTTAAGCACACCTGAAGATAAAATAGCATCTTCTACCGTTGCATTCTCATCCACCTCAACGGTATAAATAACTTGAGATGCAGGTATTGCATAAGCAACTTCCACAATAATTTGTCGTGGATTTTTAACCACTACCATCTCACTTTCCATTACTGGCTCCTTCTAACACTGAGAATTTATTGCTATTTGGCATACTTCAAATTACCTTAATCACATTCCAGAGGTACTTCCTACGGGGCGCACCCCAAGAGCACTTCCTACGGGGCGCACCCCAAGAGCACTTCCTACGGGGCGCAC
>JAPHSW010000209.1 GCA_026196615.1 Gammaproteobacteria bacterium
GAATAGCTGCCAGGGGATTATTTAATTCATGACTGATGCTTGCAGACATTTGACCTAAGACAGCTAATTTTGCTGTTTGAATTAATTCATTTTGAGTTTCACGCAGTCTGACTTCAGTTCGTATGCGCTCTTCAATTTCATGAGTTAAATCTGTGGTTCTAACGGCTACTTGATGTTCAAGTTGTCTTTGTGCTTCTTGTTGAAAGTGTTCTTTTTCATGTTGGCGCTTGATTCGTTGCCAGAAGAGAAAACTGATCAGTATGGACAGTATGAGTATTAGTGATAAAACAATGATAGTATTCAAACGGTTTTGCTTAAGATCAGTCAGTGGTGCCATAATCATGACATCCCAACCAGCATGAGGCATATTTTTTTGAATGGTAAAATATTCTTTTTTTCTTTTTCCCTTACCATTCTTAATTTCCAGTATTTGACTAGTGTCAGAAATTGAATCAATGGTATTGATCTTCATTTCTTTTAATTGAACATCCTTATATCGTTGGCTTTCGTGTATTCTTTTTAGTGTCTCTGTTGATAAGGGTTTTATACTTTGGTACAACCATTCTGGTTGTGTCGTAATAAAGGTAATACCTTCGGGATCACTCACGATAAATTGAATTTTTCGGTTGGACCAATTTAATTCAATATTATTTAAGTCCATTTTAACAACAATGACACCAAGAGTTTCTATGCCATAAGTAATGGGGTAAGCAAAATAATAGCCACGTTCTCCAGAGGTTGAACCTAGAGCAAAATAACGCCCAAGCTTTCCTTTCATTGCTTCAATAAAATAAGGCCTAAAATTAAAGTTTTTGTTATTAAATGTGTGTTTTTTATGCCAGTTACTGGCTGATAAGGTTAAACCCTGAGCATTCATTAAATAAGTATCTGAAGCTCCAATAATCGTATTAATATCTTCTAAAAAGTGGTTAACAAGATCTCTACGGGGACTACTTTCAGGATTTTTTAGTAGATCAACTAAAATCATATTCTTAGATATGAGCTGAGGAATGAATTTAAAGCGTGCTAAACGAGCATCCAGATGGCTGACAAATTGATCGAGCTGTTGCTGGCTATTAGTTTGTAGCTTATCAATACCTAATTTCCAGCTGAAATAGCTGCCAGCCCAAACGATGGCTACCATCAGTATACTTATAAATAAAACCAAAGATGTTCTGAGTAAATATTGGTTTTTTGTTAGCATAAGGAAGTATATATCAGTAGTTAGCTTGCCTATATAATAGAGTAAGCATTGATATATTTCTAGTCACTAAGTAACTCATAATTTTTCATTTTCTGAAGCCTTATTACATTATAAAAAAATCTATTGGCTATTATTTTGATTGAAATTTCATTATTTAGGGGTAATTTCACCCATAAATTAATACGAATGGGTAGAAATCCACCCATTGTTAAATTGATGAGAATTGAGCGGGGTTTCAATTAAGTTAAATATTTCAATTGTTTAGCTTTGATTTAAGAATTCTCTTTGATGTGGCATAAATAGTGATACATATTTATGTGAAGTTAATCACAAAAATTGAACATTTTAATGAATGTCAAAAAATATCACTCAAGGGGCTTAACATGAGAAAAATTCTATTAGGTATTGTTATTTCATCAACATTGGCTGTAACTAGTACGTCGGCTTTGGCAAAATGTGATCCAGGTGAAATGGTGATTAAATTCAGCCATGTAACAAATACTGATAAACATCCTAAAGGCATAGCGGCTTCTTTGTTAGAAAAACGAGTCAATGAAGAAATGAATGGCAAAGCGTGTATGGAAGTTTTTCCAAATTCAACACTTTACAATGATAAGAAAGTACTTGAGGCAATGTTGAATGGTGATGTTCAAATGGCTGCACCTTCATTGTCTAAATTTGAAAAATTCACTAAGAAATTCCGTATTTTTGATCTCCCATTTGTTTTTAACGATATTGATGCTGTTGATCGTTTTCAAAATTCTGCTGATGGAGAAAAGCTTAAAAACTCAATGAATCGTCGTGGCTTAAAAGGTTTAGCCTTCTGGCATAATGGTATGAAACAAATGTCTGCTAACAAACCTCTTATCCAACCTTCTGATGCCAAAGGACTTAAATTCAGAGTACAAGCTTCTGATGTCCTTGTTGCCCAGTTTGAACAGCTTGGCGCCAGCCCACAAAAAATGTCATTTAAAGAAGTCTATGGTGGCCTACAAACCAAGGTTATTGATGGACAGGAAAATACCTGGTCAAATATTTATGGAAAGAAATTCTTTGAAGTACAAGATGGTGTGACTGAAACTAATCATGGTGTGCTTGATTACCTGGTCGTCACCTCATCCAAATGGTGGAAAGGTTTGCCTAATGATATCCGTGACCAATTATCAACTATTGTGAAGGAAGTAACAGAAGCACGTAATTCAGAATCCACTAAAGTGAATAATCAAAATAAAGAAAATGTGATTAAAGCTGGTGGTACAGTGCGTACTTTAACCGCTGAACAACGTCAAGCATGGGTTGATGCCATGAAACCCGTATGGAAGAAGTTTGAAAAAGATGTGGGTAAAGACTTGATGAATGCTGCCTTAAAAGCAAATCAATAACTATGTCAAAATAACAGCTAATATAAACTCTATTAGTTGATGTGGCCGATGCTATCGGCCACATATTTGTTATAACTCTAATGATAATAACAGTGACAATAATTAAAGTATTGCTATAGGGGAGTAGAAGTTCATGAATAAAGAACATCTAGTAAAACTAGGTCGGATGATGGATAACATTGAAGAAACATCCATTGCTCTTTGCTTAGGTTTAATGACACTGATCACGTTTGCAAATGTAGTTGCTCGTTATCTGTTCAATGATAATATTTTATGGGCTTTAGAAGTTACGGTGTTTTTATTTGCCTGGTTGGTGCTCATGGGCACTTCCTATGCAGTAAAACATCATGTTCATATTGGCGTTGATATCCTTATCAATTCTGTCTCTCCCAAAGTACGAAAAATTCTGGCCTTATTAGCTATATCGGCTTGTCTGGTATATTCCATTTTATTATTAATTGGCTCATGGAATTACTGGTATCCATTTATTACCGAACGAGCCTGGCTTGAAACAGATGATATTCCTATGCCAGAAATGTTGATGTTTCTGGCTGACTGGTTTAATGAGGGGGAGCGTTACGAAAAACTACCCCGGTTTATTCCTTATGTAGTATTACCTCTTGGTATGGCCTTATTCACTTTTCGCTTTTTTCAACTAGGATGGCGTGTAATGACAGATGAAGTGGATAAGATTATTTCTTCTCATGAAGTTGAAGAAGAAATGGAAGAAGCCATGAGCTATGAGGTTGATTTAAAAAAGACAGAAAACCAGAAGGAGAATAAATAATGGAAATTTTATTTCTTTTTCTTATGGTCATTGGTTTTATGTTAATTGGTGTGCCAATTGCAGTTTCTCTGGGACTGTCCAGTATTATTTTCCTTAAGATACATTCGGATTCTTCTCTGGCATCTGTGGCTCAAACCTTATTTTCTGCTTTTGAGGGGCATTATACTTTACTGGCTATTCCATTTTTTATTTTGGCTTCAGTGTTTATGTCAACAGGTGGTGTTGCCCATCGCATAATCCGTTTTGCAATTGCTGTTGTCGGATCTTTTAGAGGTGGTCTTGCAATGGCATCAGTATTTGCCTGTATGATGTTTGCTGCATTATCTGGCTCATCACCTGCAACAGTAGTTGCTATTGGTAGTATTGCTATCGCAGGTATGATTCAAGTGGGTTATACCAAAGAATTTGCTGCGGGTGTGATTTGTAATGCAGGTACTCTTGGTATTTTAATACCCCCCTCTATTGTTATGGTGGTTTATGCCGCAGCGACAGATGTTTCTGTTGGTCGAATGTTTTTAGCGGGTGTTATTCCTGGTTTATTAGCAGGTGGCTTGTTGATGGTAGGTATTTATATCGTTGCTTGCTACAAGGATTTACCTGCACAACCCTGGTCTGGGTGGTCTGAAGTATTCAGTGCTGCAAAAGATGCAAGTTGGGGATTATTATTAATTGTTATTATTCTCGGTGGAATCTATGGTGGTATTTTTACACCCACTGAAGCAGCTGCTGTGGCCGCTATTTATGCGTTTTTTATTGCTAATTTTGTTTACCGTGATATGGGACCATTCAAAGAAAAAGGCCGTGGTGGTGTGATGATTTTATGGCGATCTTTATCGGTCTTTTGGCATAAAGATACTAAACACAGTTTGTTTGAGGCAGGAAAGCTCACCATCATGCTGTTATTTATTATTGCTAATGCACTTATTTTAAAGCATGTTTTAACTGAAGAAAGAATTCCACAAATGATCACTGAGTCAATGTTGGCAGCTGGCTTTGGGCCCATTATGTTTCTTGTGGTAGTTAATATTCTTTTACTCATCGGTGGCCAGTTTATGGAGCCATCTGGTTTGTTAATTATTGTTGCACCTCTTGTCTTTCCAATTGCTATTGCATTAGGAATTGATCCAATACATCTGGGTATCATTATGGTGGTCAATATGGAGATAGGGATGATTACACCGCCCGTTGGTCTTAATCTATTTGTGACAGCAGGTGTGGCAGGAATGCAGATGTGGGATGTTGTAAAAGCGGCTGCGCCCTGGTTGGCTATTATGTTTGTATTCTTGTTAATTGTGACTTATGTACCTGCTGTATCAACTTTCTTGCCTACGTTGATGATGGGGCCTGAAATAATCACAAATTAATTTTTATAAGACTGAGTTATGGTTTAAATAGCATGATTTAAAGCGTTTAAGTTAATATTTCGCACTACTCATTAAAATGTTTAGTGTGAAGTTTTTTAAGATTATTTTAAGGTTGCAATAGATGATATGATGAGTCCAAAAATTAAAACAATTCTTTATACAACTGATATGGGCGATCATATGCGTCCTGTCTTTCGATTTGCAATCAATATAGCTCAGCAGCATGATGCTGAAATTATTATGCTGCATGTTATTGAACCTCTGAGTTCAGGCGCTTTATCCACGATTGATGTCTATATGCCGAAATTCAATGCCAGAGAAGTGATCCAGGATGGCATGAAGAAAGCTCTTATAACTATGCAACAACGATTAAATAATTTTTGTGAAGATGAACAGATAAACGATCCGTCAGATTGTGGAATTATTGCTAAGGTAAAAGTGGTTAGTGGACATTCTGCAGAAACAATTGTTACCCAGGCAGAAGTTTTAGGTGTTGATCTGATTGTTGTTGGTACGCATACGAATCCATCAATGAGTTCCAATCTAATTGGTTCCACTGCTCGTAAAGTTACGCAACTTTCCAAAATACCAGTATTGGTTGTACCTGTGTATGAATAGATTCAGAAATAATTAACGCTTTAATAAATAGTAGTAAATGATAAGAAGTAAAAGGTATAAGGTATGTCACAAAAAGAAACACAAAAAGATTTCAATGAAGCTGCTCTAAAATATCATAGCATTGATCCACCAGGTAAATTAAGTATTGTGGCAACGAAACCAATGATGACACCAAGGGATCTTTCTCTTGCTTATACTCCAGGTGTTGCAGTTGCTTGTGAAGCAATTGCTGATGACCCTTCAAATGCATCAAAATATACTGCACGAGGTAATTTGGTTGGAGTTATTAGTAATGGTACGGCAGTTTTAGGTCTTGGTGCTATTGGTGCTTTGGCATCTAAACCTGTTATGGAAGGCAAGGCCGTTCTATTCAAAAAATTTGCCGGCATTGATGTTTTTGATATTGAAATTGAAGAGCGTGATCCTGATAAGTTAATTGAGATTATTGCAGGTCTTGAAGCAACATTTGGCGGTATTAATCTTGAAGATATTAAAGCACCTGAATGTTTTGAAGTTGAGACAAAATTAAAAGAACGCATGAATATTCCTGTGTTTCATGATGATCAGCATGGTACTGCAGTGGTTACCGCAGCAGCTGTTGTCAATGGTCTGGAAATTGTCAACAAAGATATTAAAGAGGTAAAAATAGCAGTATCAGGTGCTGGCTCGGCAGCAATTGCCTGTCTTGATCTATTAGTTGAATTAGGTCTAAGTAAGAAAAATATTTTAGTAACAGATCGCAGTGGTGTGATTTATCAGGGACGTTCAAAAGATTTAGCACCTAATAAGGCAAATTATGCTGCTGATACAGAAGCACGAACATTAGCTGATGCTGTCAAAGATGCAGATATATTTTTAGGATTGTCCTCAGGAAACATACTTAAACCAGAAATGGTATTAAGTATGGCTGAACGCCCATTGATTTTAGCAATGGCCAATCCAACACCTGAAATTTTACCTGAAGAAGTCAAGGCTGTTCGTTCAGATGCAGTTATTTCAACAGGGCGCTCAGATTATCCAAATCAGGTTAATAATGTTTTATGTTTTCCTTTTATTTTTCGTGGTGCACTTGATGTAAATGCAACTTCTATCAATGAAGAAATGAAAATTGCTAGTGTCTATGCAATAGCAGAACTTGCAAAAATGCCTATTACTGAAGAAGTGGCTAACATATTTAAGGATGAAGATTTAACATTTGGTCCTGAATATATTTTGCCCAAACCTTTTGATTCAAGATTGCTGACTCATGTCTCTATGGCAGTTGCGAAAGCAGCAATGGAAAGTGGTGTGGCTCAATGTCCAATTAAAGATTTTGAAGCGTATCAGAAAAAATTAACTCAATTGTAATAAATTTTTTAAGAGTACTAAATTATGACTCAAAATATTATCTGGTTTAAAGATCTTGGTAAAAATGATGTCGATATTGTCGGCGGTAAAAATGCCTCTTTAGGTGAAATGATCAGTAAATTAACTAAAGCTGGTATTCGCGTGCCTAATGGTTTTGCAACGACGGCTGAAGCTTTTAGAAGTTTTATTGCTCACAATGATCTTGAAAAGCGTATTAATGATGAGTTAAATGAATTGGATGTTGATGATGTCGATGCTTTACAAAAAAGTGGTGCTCGAATTCGTCAGTGGGTTATTGATTCACCACTACAAGATGATTTGCAACAGGATATTACCTCTGCCTGGGAAGATATGAATGCATCTGGTCGTGATGAGTTATCAGTTGCTGTTCGTTCTTCTGCGACGGCTGAAGATTTGCCTGATGCTTCTTTTGCAGGCCAGCAAGAAACCTATCTTAATGTTCGTGGTATTGATGCGGTTTTGTATCATATCAAACAGGTTTTTGCTTCATTATATAATGATAGAGCGATTTCATATCGTGTACACCAAAATTTTGTTCATAGTGAAGTAGCACTTTCTGCTGGAATTCAACATATGGTGGGCAGTGATAAAGGCACCAGTGGTGTGATGTTCACTTTGGATACTGAATCGGGATTCAGAGATGTGGTATTTATTACTGCATCCTATGGTCTCGGTGAAACCGTTGTTCAAGGTTCTGTTAATCCTGATGAATTTTATGTGCACAAAAAGACACTATCAGCCGATCGATATGCTATTTTGAATCGAAAACTGGGTAGTAAAGCCATTAAAATGATCTACAGCGAAGAGCTGAATGAAACGACAAAAATTGTTCCAGTTGATCCTGCTATGCAACAGCAATTCAGTTTGACCGATGTACAGTTGCATGAACTGGCTTATCGAGCGGTCATTATTGAAAAACATTATCGTCGCCCAATGGATATTGAGTGGGCAATTGATGGTGATGGTCTACTTTATATTGTTCAAGCTCGTCCAGAAACGGTGATGAGTCGACAGAACGTGCATGTTACTGAACGTTATAAACTTAATCAAAGTGGTGAAGTGCTCATTCGTGGTCGTGCCATAGGTAAAAAAATTGGTGCTGGAAATGCTCGGGTCATTGAGAATCTCAATGAAATGGATCAGGTTCAGACAGGTGATGTCCTGGTGACTGATATGACCGATCCTGATTGGGAACCTGTTATGAAACGTGCTGCAGCAATTATTACCAACCGTGGTGGTCGAACGTGTCATGCGGCTATTATTGCCCGTGAACTGGGTATTCCTGCTATTGTTGGCTGTGGTAATGCTACTGAGATTATTAAAGAAGGGCAGGCTGTGACAGCCTCTTGTGCAGAAGGTGATGAAGGATTAGTGTATCGGGATTTACTGGACTTTGATATTGAAACCTCTACCGATCTCAAGATGCCGCATCTTGACAATAAAATGATGATTAATGTCGGTAATCCTAGTCGTGCGTTTGATTTTACTTCTATTCCTAATAATGGTGTTGGACTGGCAAGACTTGAATTTATTATCAATAATTCAATTGGAATTCATCCCAAAGCCTTATTAGAATTTAATCAGCAAGAACCAGATATTCAAGCAGAAATTGTTAAACGCATTGCAGGGTATTCAGATCCGGTGACCTTTTATGTCAATAAGTTGGTAGAAGGTATTAGTACTATTGTTGCTGCGTTTTCTCCCAAACAAGTGATTGTTCGTATGTCTGATTTTAAGTCAAATGAATATGCTAATATGGTGGGTGGTCCTCGCTATGAACCTGATGAAGAAAATCCAATGATTGGCTTTCGTGGAGCATCACGATATATTTCTGAAGATTTCAGGGCTTGCTTTGAGTTGGAATGCCGGGCTTTAAAAACCGTCTATGATGACATGGGCTTGACCAACCTAACGATTATGATACCTTTTGTTCGAACACTGGAAGAAGCGGAAACCATTATTCGTTTATTAGCAGAAAATGGACTTAAGCGCGGTGAAAATGGTCTTAAAATCATTATGATGTGTGAGATACCCGCTAATGCAATTTTAGCAGAAGAGTTTTTAGAGTTTTTTGATGGTTTTTCAATTGGCTCAAATGACATGACTCAGCTGACTTTAGGTCTGGACAGAGATTCTGGCCTAATTTCTCATTTATTTTATGAACAGGACCCAGCTGTTAAGAAATTATTGCAAGGTGTCATAGCAACCTGTCTTAAACATAATAAATATATAGGTATTTGTGGTCAGGGGCCTTCAGATTATCCAGAATTTGCTCTATGGTTAGTAGAGCAGGGTATTGATAGTATATCCCTTACACCCGATTCTGTTGTTCAAACCTGGCAGTATTTGGGAGAGAAACAAGGAAAATAAATATGAACTCTATAAATCATCAGAAAAAAAGGCCTAAAAACCTCAATTTACTGTCAGTAAAATTTCCCATGTCTGCAATTATGTCTGTTGGACATCGAGCGGCAGGTGTTTTACTGTTTTTATCACTGCCTTATTTTATTTATATTTTTCAATTATCGTTGACGAATGAAGCTGGTTTTCTACAGGCACAGGCTGAATTACAGGGCCCAATTGTAAAACTATTTAGTTTGATAGTGATTTGGAGC
>JAPHSW010000258.1 GCA_026196615.1 Gammaproteobacteria bacterium
ACTTTATCAATTTGGTGTAGAACCCAATTTTGAGTTCCAAAAGTAATGGGTAAGTCACTGAATAAAAATGGTAAAATCCTTAAAGACTTACCTATGAATCAAGATTAATTTTAGTGATCTTTGAACCCTGGATACCAGCCCCTGCCATTAATCCATGTTGATTGAAGGTAAACACATAAACTGATTCATTTACTGTGGTGTTATTAATTGTTTTGGCAACACCTTCATCAACGAAAACCAAACTTGGTCCAACACCGACTTCCCAACCCTTATTATTATCAATGAGATAATCTAAGCCTTTATCATCCATAAAAAACATGGCATAACCAAAGCTTTGTGCTCCAATTTGCAATCCGTAAGAACCTGCGACAGTATTATAATAAGCAACAGTTTTGTTATCTTTTCGTAAGGCTCCCTTTCCATGATGGCCGCCTACACCTAAACCTGCTTTAATAATTTTAGGGTAAACTAGAATGGCTCTAGCTGATTTGGATAATTTGACGGCAGCAGATGAGTCCTTAAATAATTTTTTTAAGGCTATATCAGTGTCATGATCAATCTCTGCTGCTGTAGCACCAATGCCTACACGATCACCAATGTTGTTTCCAATGTCTTTTGCAAGATCACCTGCATCACTGGCCAGCTTAGAAATACCCTCTCCTAATGCAATAGCTTGATGTGGTACTGAAACAGACATAAAAAGAATAAGAAGTACCATTTTATTGCAATTAATCATCAGTATATTCCTTTGAATTTAATTAAAATTTAATTGAACAAGAGAATTAATGATTATATAAACTCTTTGATACGTTTAACAAGAAGAAAATATATTAAAAAGATATTTTAAATTTATGAATTTAGTTGCTTTTCTATTAAATTTTGCATTTTTTGAAGTCTGAATAGGTATTTTAAATATGAGAAATACATCACACTTTTTGAGGTTAAGATAGAGCAAGTTCTCTAAAAATGCTATGTTTAATATAAGTAATAGTAATTACAGATAAAGGCCAACTGTATTGAAAGGTACAGCTCGCAAAGCTACCAGTCTAAGGGAATTTAATTCCTAAGAAAGTGGGGGTACCTGAATAATTATGTTATTAACAGATTCACTGTTCATTAGTTAATTCATCTCTGTGATTATTGTCTTTTAAGTATTTGGTTTATAACCAATCATTTTTAGGAGCAATATCATGTCCAAATTACTGACCTTAATCTTCTCTGTTTCTCTCTTATGTTTTAGTGCCAATGTCATTGCTGATGATAAGCTTGAGCAATTTCCAAAACGTGTTTTTTATCCACAGTTGGATTATATTGACACTCAGGAATTAGCGATTGGACTTAAGGAAAACAAATTTGATGTCATCGATGTACGTGATGCAACATCATTCAAAGCGCTTCATGTAAAATCAGCAACCAATATCTTTGTAAAAAGTGAATCATTTGAAAAAGAGATTCTTGATTTTGTTGCCAAGAGTAATAAACCTCTGGTTGTGTATTGCAATGGTATTTCATGTTCTAAAAGCTATATTGCATCAAGTAAAATGAAAGAAATATTTGCCAATAACAAGATCACTAAAACAGTTCGTACTTATGACTCAGGTATCAATGCCATTGCTTATGCTCATAATGATATGGTCTTAAAAAATGGTAAAGATGTTTCAAAAGATAATCCTTTGATTGCAATGGATAAAATTAAAAAGCATACCTTATCACCTGCAGAATTTGAAAACTATATTGCAGAAAATAATGCCGATGACTATGCTATTTTGGATATTCGAGAGAGGAATGAACGAATTATTTTTAAAATCTTTATGTTTCAAAATGAAAAAAAGATAGCCTTGAATAAAAAGGAAAAAATGATTGCCTTTTTAAATAAGGTTAAACAAGATAACAAAACACTCATGGTTTATGATGTCGCTGGAAGACAAATCTTTGGTTTGTATGAGTTATTAAAAATAACCGGAATTAAAAAGTGGCATTATTTAGAAGGTGGCGAATTTGGTTATTCTAAATATTCCCTGAGAGCTGCTGGCCTCTAACTTGATCCTAAATCATCTCCCTCACAATTAAGTATGGGAGATGATATCTCTTCATAATATCCCTTTTAACAAAATGAAACTTTTTGTTACTGTGGTCCTTAATTAAAAATCGATCATTTTAAATCGCTCCTATTCTTTTTATTCATTAGATATTTTCTGTTTTTATGGTTAGAATATTTTTCTATAACATCATCTGTCATTTAACAGGAGATATCAGTTTATGTTAATCAGTAATTTAGAAGTCATTCCAGGTAAACAAGTAGTCAAGCACCTTGGTTTGGTACAGGGTAGTACGGTTAGAGCCAAGCACGTTGGCCGGGATTTAATGGCTGGTCTAAAAAATGTCTTTGGTGGAGAACTCAAAGGGTATACTGAACTGCTTCAGGAATCACGAGAGGAAGCCGTTGAACGAATGCAGGAGCAAGCTCAGGCCATTGGGGCAAATGCAATTCTCAATGTCCGTTTTTCTACGTCCTCTGTTGCTCAAGGTGCAGCTGAAATCTTTGCTTATGGAACAGCGGTCATAATGGAGTAAATTTCATGGTAGAAATTATTATCCTTCTGATTCTGTTGTTATTGGGTTATGTCTTTGGCCGTATGGCAGAAAAACGGCATTATCGTTCCATTATACAACGTGAAAAGCTGTATCGAGATGTTATTCTGATTGCTAGTAAACATCCACCTCCTGAACTTATTGATCAACAAAGCATTTTAATGACGGGGAGTGTGGTTGTTTCTGTGGATTATTTTAAACGATTTATAGCAGGCTTACGAAATTTGTTTGGTGGTCGTGTAAGCAGTTATGAGACATTATTAGATCGTGCCAGGAGGGAAGCTATCCTGCGTTTAAAGGAGCAGGCTTTTCGCAAAGGCAGTCGAATGTTGGTTAATATTAAACTGGAAACAGCCTCCATCAGTAAGGGGAGAAAAAATACCATCGGCTCAGTCGAGATATTAGCCTATGCCACTGCTTTTTACCCAACTCAGATTCCGTAAAATAGCAGAACAAACATAACATGCAATATGAAAATCCTGAGATTCCCGAGGGGATCAATACGACCGATGAACACCCTTTAAAAGAGTTTGTGATCCTTAGTTCAGGTATTGTTCTCGTTTCAGTGGTTATTATTAGTCTGATCCTATTGATTGTAGAATACAGTGCACGATTTATTCCCTTTGAGTATGAGCAACAACTGGTTTCCACATTTACCGAACAATATGCTGATACAGCAGGGGAGGAACAACAGTATTTACAGAGGTTGGCGAATGAAATAGTTTTAACACAGAATCTTCCAAAAGATATGGAAATTACAGTTCATTATGTTGATGAAGAAATGGTCAATGCTATGGCGACATTAGGTGGTCATATTATTGTTTATCGAGGGCTATTGGAAAAACTCCCTAGTGAAAATGCTCTGGTCATGCTTCTGGCACATGAAATTGCCCACATTAAGTATCGACATCCTATTAAAAGTTTAGGCTCTCAAATATTATTGCAATTATTCTGGGCGATATTAACAAACCAAAGTAATAGTTCAGATATTATTGATATATCACAATTTAGCTCACTCAGTTATAGTCGGAGTAATGAAACTCTTGCTGATGAAGAAGGACTTCATTCTGTTTTTCAAATCTATAAAGATGTTAATGGTGCTACGGACTTATTCCAGGCTCTAATAGAATCCAGACAGAATATGAGTTTTACTATACCTGAATATTTGAGCACTCATCCGGATATAAATAATCGTATTTCTCACTTGAATGAACTGGCTGAGAAAAATAATTGGCCATCAAAAAAAGAACCATTACCCATACAATAACTCATGCTATTTAAAACGTTACAAATATTGGTGTCGGATTTATGTTTGGCATTCTTTTGTTATACTAGTCTTATTCTTTTTCCATCAGGATTTATTCAATATGAGCAACACAAGCTATACGGAACTTGAAAAATTATTCAATCGTATTTATCAACTACAGCACCTTGCATCAATTGGACACTGGGATATGGCGTCGATGATGCCAGCAGGTGGTAGTCAGGCACGAGGTGAAGCTTTGGCGGAAGTCAGTGTCATCATAAATGAGTTGATCAGTGATACCCGTACAGGAGATTTAATACAAAGTGCTCAACAATCTAAAATAGAATTATCCGATTGGCAAACAGCGAATTTAAGAGAAATGCATAGGTTATGGCTAAATGCAACCAGTATCAGCAGTGAACTGGTGAAAGCAAAAGCATTAGCAGGCTCGCAATGTGAACATGCCTGGCGTAATTTAAGAGCAGAAAATAATTGGCAGGATTTTCAACCTCTCTTAGAAAATGTAATTGATTTAACCATTGAAGAATCTCAGCAGCGTGCTGATGCCAGTTCTCTATCACCTTATGATGCACTGCTTAATTTATATGAGCCTGGACAAAAAAGCACTGCAATTGATTTAATTTTTTCTGAGTTGGTTGAATTTTTGCCAGCATTTATTCAAGAGGTGGTTGAGAAACAGGCTGATGAGGCTGTTATTCAGCCGACAGGCCCATTTCCTATTGAAGCGCAACGGGAATTAGGTTTAACTTTGATGCAAAAGATTGGATTTAACTTTGAACATGGGCGTCTTGATGTTAGCCATCATCCTTTTTGTGGTGGTGTCGCTGAAGATGTAAGAATAACAACTCGCTATTCTGAGAATGATTTTAGTGAGAGCCTTATGGGCGTATTACATGAAACAGGGCACGCAAAATATGAGCAGGGATTACCCGAAGATTGGTTGAATCAACCCGTCGGGTCAGCTAGAGGAATGGGCATCCATGAAAGCCAAAGCTTGTTTCAGGAAATGCAGATTGCCAGAAGTCTGCCTTTTCTAAAATTTTCAGCGCCTATTATTCAATCCCTATTGGCTAATGAACAGACCAATGAACAGTGCTGGTCTGCTCAAAATCTCTATCAACTTAATAATCGTGTTAAACCTGATTTTATAAGAGTTAATGCCGATGAAGTCACCTACCCAATGCATGTGATTTTACGTTATGAGATTGAAAAACTATTAATCAATAGACAATTGGCCGTAAAAGATCTGCCTGAGATCTGGGATGAAAAAATGCAGCAATATCTGGGGCTTTCTACTGCAGGGAATTATAAAGATGGCTGTATGCAGGATATTCACTGGACGGATGGTAGTTTGGGGTATTTTCCAACCTATACACTTGGAGCAATGAATGCTGCTCAGCTCTATTATGCTGCCGATAAAGCAATTCCTGACTTATGTGAAAATATCTCTAACGGAGAGTTTGAGATGTTAAATCAATGGCAAAAGGAAAAAGTTTGGTCTATGGGGAGCTTTTATTCTATTGATGAATTAATGATCCATGCTACGGGTGAAAAGCTGAATACTCGTTATTATATTAATCATTTGAAAAAACGTTTTTTGTCTTAGGTTTTTCTAATAGAAATTAATTTTTTTATGGCCAGGGAAGCCAGGACAATCCTTCTCGTAATCCTTTCCTAATGCTTTCTTCGGAGCCACGTTGGTATCCATAAACTCTTAAACCAAATATATTTAGCATGAGGCTGGTTGCACGCTGTTTGCTCACGGTTTTACTGAACTCTTTTTCAAGATAACTTTGGAAAAGTTTTTCTATCTCAATCAGTTTAGTGGATGCAAATTCATGAAGCTCATTCCCCTCAGTAGCTAATTCAAGCTGGGTTTTGATGAGAAAACAACTGCAGTAATTATCTCCACTGGATTGCTGGATAATCTTTTCAATAAATATACAAATCCCTTCTCCAACACTGTTTGCATTATCCACTGTATTGCGAATCAAGGTAATGGTTTGCTGTGCGTAACTATCCAAAGCTTCACGAAACAAGCCTTCCTTATTTCCAAAAGCCAGATAGATGGAGCCGGGCTTAAGGCCTGTTGCCTGTACAACTTGCTGCATTGATGAAGCACTAAAACCATTCTTCCAGAAAAGTTGGATTGATTTGTCAATAATATCGTTTCTATCGAACTGAGCTCTTGCCATAACTTTATCTCCAGTGATTATAGTGAGATTTTGGGCATTTAATTAACATTATAGAATAACTTGAATGATTGTTCAAAAAGTTGTTGACATTGAAATTCTAAAATTTTATATTGAATGAACGTTCAAGTTAATTGTGTTGCTGAAATGAAACCATATCATTGGAATTCTTAATGAAGAATCAGGAGATTATTATGTCCCTTCAAGAACAACTATCCACACTAAAAGAACAAATCCTTGCTCAAATCCCCAAGGAAGCCCAAAAAATAATGTTTGCAGACCTGGAAAGGTTGGATAAGTCAGGACTTGTTGAAGGAGCTCCCAAAGTAGGAGAGCGATTAAAAGACTTTGAGCTGCCAAATCATCTCGGTGAAGCAAGGAGCCTTAGCCAGCTAATAGAAAAAGGACCTGTTGTTATTACCTTTTATCGAGGGGGATGGTGTCCATATTGTAGTCTTGAATTGCGTGCCTATCAGGAAGTTTTACAAGAGATTAAGTCTACAGGAGCTTCTTTAGTGGCAATCACACCAGAACTTCCTGATGCATCCCTATCAACGACTGAAAAACTGGAATTGGAAATTGAGGTGCTCACAGATGTTAATTCTGATTATGCACGAGAGCTAGGCCTTGTTTTTACTCTGGCTGAAGAATTACGTCCAATCTATGAAAGTTTTGGAATCGAGATAGAGAAGCATAATGGTAAAGGCCAATTCGATTTACCTCTTGCTGCAACTTTTGTCATTGCAGTTGATGGGCGTATTAGCAGTGCTTTTGTTGATGTGGATTATACTCTTCGGGCAGAGCCATCAGATGTTTTAAAAGAGCTGAGGTCTTTGGCACAGTAAAGATTGGAGAAACCTATATGATTGAATCTAAAAATTTTGCATTCAAAGATGTAACTCAATATCAAAATAAGTATTTGCAGATTGATGCGGATAAAATACATATCCCGGTGACTTATAAAAAATCATGGGATGATGGTTTTGGTGCCAGAGGCTGGAAGGTTAATGTCACCATTGGTGATCCACAGATTATTGCCAGTACACGTGAAACGGGACCAAAAATAAATACCTCAGTATTTGTTCATGATATTCTGGATCACTTTTTATCAGGTTTTGATGTGAGTGGACATAGAAGTGAAGCAATGGCATTAATTCAACTTGCAAAACGTACAGGTTCTAGCCCTGAACCTGATTATAAACAGATAATAGAAGAAGATATTCTCAATGGCAGAATTAATGGTGAATCAATGCAATCATTTTTGCCATTACATTTATTAAACTTGTTACCTAATGATACTAACCTGTCAGATAGAGACATTATTTTATTTCTGAAAAAAGAATTAGGTGATAAAACCCTATCGGATGAACTTTTAAAGCACTTCTTTGAGCTTGGTCATTCAGGAAAACAACATGCGATGGAAAGTTGGAAAATATTAGGTTTAGATATACACAAACAAAAAGAAATAGGACTGGCTTTACAAAAGCTTCTTATTGGAATAGATAACGAAGCTGAAAAAACAAATATGGAAAAAGTTGAAGGAATTATTTCAATTGATAAGCACATGGTATCTTTTAAAGAAATGCATGGAAAACTTTTTATGAGTTCTATTGTTGACTAGATTTATAGTGAATTGATTGTTAGAAATTGTTAAAAGAAATGATTAAAGGACATATCTAAAAATATTTATGGTGCTTTGACTCCTTTAAATTCAAATGAGAATGAGTCGTGAGTTTCCATAAAGTGACCATTTCATCTAACTCAAAAATAACCTGTTGTTGTTTTTACAGATAATCATCGATATCAGAATAATAGTAATCTATAGTACAAAGGTATCGTAAAAATATTTCATATATTTGATGGTATAATACAGATATTCAATACAGGGCAACATCATGATTCTTAGACTATTTAAACTGATTTCATTAATCTCTGTCTTAATATATCTCTCAGGTTGTACCAGTTATGGTGTTATCGATAATTCTCCAATTGATCATAAGAAGCCGAAGGGGTATTCATGGTACGAATGGACTCAGGGCAAACATAATGATGATCTTAATCTCACACTGAGTTTTTCTGGTGGAGGTACTCGTGCTGCAGCTCTGTCTTATGGCGTATTGCAGGGACTAAGAGATACTAAAATTCCTGTTAATGGCAAACAGACCCGTTTGCTTGACCAAATAGATCATATCAGTTCAGTTTCTGGAGGCAGTTTTACTGCTGCTTACTATGGGTTGCATGGTGAGGGTATATTTGACGATTTTAAGGACGCTTTTTTACTCCGTGATGTCGAGAATTATTTATTATGGAACCTGTTTAACCCCTTAGAATGGTTTCGCCGCGGTGGGCGCACTGAAATGGCGATTGAATACTATAACGAAACTGTTTTCCACAATGCCACGTTTTCAGATTTAAATAAAGATGGACCATTGATAGTTATTAATGCTTCAACACTGGGAACTGGGGTACGCTTTTCATTCCTTCAGGAATATTTCGACTTGATTTGCTCAGACATTGATAGTTTTCCTATAGCAAAAGCAGTAGCGGCTTCATCCGCGGTACCTATTGCATTTTTACCTGTAGTGCTGGAAAAATATTCTGATTGCGATTCAGTTGAGCCTATCTGGTTAAGTCAGGCTCGCTCTAATGAAGACAATGGACTTCTGGTACAAGAAGTTATTCAAGGCTTTGATAAACTCAGTAAAAAAGGCAACAATCGATACATTCATCTGGTTGACGGCGGCATTACTGACAACCTTGGTCTGCATGCAGTACTGGATATGGCCACTATGCAAGGCGGCGTGCAGAAATTATTAAAAAAGACAGAGAAAAAACCGCCTCGCCACTTTGTAATCCTTTCAGTTAATTCTTCCACGGAACCTGAGTCACACATCAATTTAAGCAATGAAGCACCATCACTTGGAGACACTATCGATTCCATGAGTAGCGTACAATTGCATCGCTACAATAGTACAACTCTGGAGTTTATGGGGCAATATATGAAACAATGGGCTAAACAAGTGTCAACACCCGAACATCCTGTTAAGACCTATTTCATTCGGATTAATTTAAATAACTTTAGGGAACCCAGAAGGAAGTTGTTTTTTAACAAAATCCCAACCAGCTTTACCCTGAGCAAAGAAGTTATTGAGAGTCTGATCACTGCTGGTAATGAGTTACTCCAATCAAATCCTGAATATCAACGGCTACTGTCTGATTTAAGAGCTGACAAGGCTAATAAAATTAACTGACGTTAACTTTAACATTAATACAATAGTTAATTGGTCTATTCAAATTAAATGGTATTAGTCTTTATATCGAAATATTAGAGTGAACAGTCCTAAATTTACTTAAGCTTAGAAGTGATCATTTTTATAATATAAATTCCTGTCCCCATGGAAAAGAATAGCTTAATCACAATCTCTCATTGTAGTTCCACCGACTGAAACATAGGTGCAATTTTGATCACCGACTCGTCCACTGGTCACAGAACCTGTTCCACTGACACCTTCCCAATCATTGTATCCAGCAGCAGATTGCTCATAATCACTATAGCCCTCTGAACTTGAGTTGTTATTGTTATTTTGTTGTTGATTATAATTGGCAATTGATTGAACGATTCCCTGGACTTGATCATTCCCCTCATAACCCCATTCGGCTGTTTGGGCATTTATCCAGTAATAACCATCTTCAACCTGACGACCAATTAGTTGATCAAGCTCTAGTATTGATTGGTACTCAAGATGCTGGCCATTGAGATGAATATGTCGTTCTTGATCTGCATATACAGTTGGCAAGACAATGAAGAATATAACGATGAGTAAAATTAGGAAGTTTTTCATTTCATGATTCCTGTTGTTTTGATAATCCTAATAGTAATACAAGACATTCAGTATATCAAAGATGTGTATATTCATCTCATCGTATAAACAGTAAATTTTATAGGGTAATTTTATTCTCACTTAATCCCATTTAAGACTACCCCCAGTTTGATATTCTGTAACTCGTGTTTCAAAAAAATTCTTTTCCTTTCTCATATTAGCTTGCTCGTCCAGCCATATCAGACGATTTTGTGCACCAGGAAAAGGCTCAGTATGTTTTAGTTGTTTTGCTCTGCGGTTTGCAATAAAACGAAACTGTTCAATATGATCATCTGCATTATAGCCAAGAATGGGATCTTGCAGGATATAATGAGCATAATCAATTTCAGCAGCTTCAGCTTCTTCCCACATTAATTGAATTGCTTTAGGATCCAGTTTTACATTATTTTCTATAATAATTTGATTAACTGTTCGTATACCAAAGGCACAATGTAATACTTCATCGCGCATGATGTATTGAAGTTGTTCTGCTGTGCCTGTCATCAAACCTCTTCGTTGCAGTGCAAAGATGGGACTAAAGCCGTTATAGAACCAGCAGCCTTCAAAAATACCTGCAAAAAAAGTATAGGACATGACAAAATTTTCCAGCTCGTCCTTGTTAGTGAGATCAATGTCAGCTCTTAAAACAGAATGAATTTTCTGATTAGCCAGTTGAATTTTTTGATTAATAGCAGGAACCACACGATAACGATTATAAATCTCACTCTGATCCAAACCAATGGACTCAATACAATGTTGATATGTCCAAGTGTGCAAAGCTTCTTCATAAACTTGACGAGCCTGATATATTTGTAACTCAGGTGCTGTCATTTTTTCCATAACAGCTAATCCGATATTTCTCATGGCAAGGATGTCAGATGTTGTTAGATAGGAAAGTACATTCTCATATACATGTTTTTCTTCCATAGTAATACGATGCTGGTAATCATGAACATCTTTGGACATATTAATATCCAGTGGTGTCCAGTGATTTTTATTTGCGTTTAGAAAAAATTCCCATGCCCAGGGATATTTAAATGGTGCCAGTTGATTAATATCCGTTTGTCCGTTAATCACACGTTTATCGTCGACACGAACTGGTTCTAAATTAGCTTCCTGAATTATTGGTGATTCTAGTTTTCTTTTTTTTATTACTTCGGTATCAAGAAGATTATTTGTTGCGTTAAGTTCTAGCTGATCTGATTCCATTTTATTATTTAAAATGGCTTTTGCATCTAATGCATTTTTTTTATCAGAAGATGTTCTTTGTTCATTATTATTAGTGTGATTAAAAGTGGCTAATGGATCGTCCCAATTCAACATAATTATTACTCTTTATTAATTGATAAAAAAGTTACTGACAAGCTTCACAATCAGGATCAAGAATAGAGCACACCTTTGGTGAGCTTTCTTTGACTTCTGATTTATCAGCAGTTTTCTCAATGTGAGTGGCTCCCATTGAACGTAAGTAATAAGTTGTTTTTAAACCACGAACCCAGGCTAGTTTATATAATTGGTCCAGTTTTTTTCCAGAAGGTTCTTCCATATACAAATTTAAACTTTGTGCCTGATCAATCCATTTCTGACGACGTGAAGCGGCCTCAATAAGCCAGCGCGTATCAATTTCAAATGCTGTGGCATAAATGGATTTTATATCGTCAGGAATCCGGTCAATTTGATGTAGAGAACCATCATAATATTTGAGATCATTGACCATAACTTCATCCCATAAGTTTAATTCGGTTAGTTTATGAACCAGACTGGAATTAACCACTGTAAATTCACCCGAAAGATTCGATTTTACATATAGGTTTTGATAAGCGGGTTCAATGGATTGGCTAACACCACAAATATTTGAAATAGTTGCGGTGGGAGCAATGGCTAGACAATTACTATTGCGCATACCATGTTGAGAAATTATTTTTCGTAAACTGTCCCAGTCAAGTGTGCTGCTAGTATCACATTGAATATAATTTTGACGTGCTTCTATCAATTGATTATTAGAGTCTATTGGAAGAATACCTTTACTCCATAATGAACCTTCATAACTGGAATATTGACCACGTTCAGCACTCAGATTTGCAGATGCTTTAATGGCAAAATAACTGACGGCTTCCATTGATGTATCAGCAAATTCAACAGCTTCCTGGCTGCCATAGGCTATATTCTGATGATAAAGAGCATCTTGAAAGCCCATGATTCCTAAGCCAACAGGTCGATGGCGTAAATTAGAGTTTCTTGCCTGAGAAATTGAATAGTAGTTATAGTCTATGACATTATCTAGCATCCGCATCGCTGTGCTGATGGTCTTTTCTAGTTTGTCATGATCAAGACCATCTTCATTCATATGTGCTTTTAAATTAACAGAGCCAAGATTACAAACAGCAACTTCATTGTCATTGGTATGCAAGGTGATTTCAGTACATAAATTTGAACTATGAACTGTCCCCATATGTTGATTGGTATAACGTATATTGCAGGGATCTTTAAAAGCAATCCAGGGGTGGCCTGTTTCAAATAACATACTCAGCATCTTGCGCCAAAGATCAATAGCCTTGATTGTTTTAAATAATTTTATGTCACCACGGGCAGCTTTTTCTTCATAAGCAATATAGGTCTCTTCAAATGTCTTACCAAACTGTTCATGTAATTCAGGTACTTCTTCAGGAGAGAAAAGAGTCCAATCTTGTTCTTCTGCAACTCGTTTCATAAAAAGATCAGGAATCCAGTTGGCGGTGTTCATATCATGAGTTCGACGTCGTTCATCACCAGTGTTTTTACGCAGATTAAGAAAGTCTTCAATATCTATATGCCAGGTTTCAAGATAAGCACACATGGCTCCTTTTCTTTTCCCTCCCTGATTCACAGCAACAGCAGTATCATTAGCTACTTTGAGAAAAGGAATAACACCTTGTGATTCTCCATTAGTGCCTTTAATTTGTGCACCTAAGCCGCGAACTGGTGTCCAGTCATTACCAAGACCACCGGCAAATTTTGATAAAAGAGCATTGTCTTTAAGGGCTGAAAATATTCCGTCCAGATCATCTGGTACGGTGCTGAGATAACATGAAGATAATTGAGGACGTAATGTGGCTGAATTAAAAAGTGTTGGTGTTGAGCACATAAAATCAAATGATGATAATAAATGATAAAATTCAATAGTACGTTGTTCACGATCAATTTCATTAATCGCCAGTCCCATTGCAACACGCATAAAAAATGCTTGAGGTAATTCAATTCGAGTTTTCTCATAATGGAGAAAGTAACGATCATATAATGTTTGCAGGCCAAGATAATCAAACTGATGATCACGTTCAGGTAATATTGTTTCGGCTAGTTTATCTAAATCATAACGTAACAATTGATTGTCTAATAACTCCAATTCAACACCACGTTTAATATAGCGTTTAAAATAATCACCATAGAGATCAGTCATTACAGATTGTGTTGCTTCATGGACATAACCATAAATAGAGCTCAAGGTCTCACGTCGTAATTGATCTAATAATAAACGTGCAGCAAGTTGACTATAATCCGGTTGTTGATCAATTAAACTACGTGCATTCATGAGCAAAGATGTATATAAATCTTTTTCACTCATACCGTCATAAACAGAAATCAATGTTCTTTGAAGTAACTGCTCTGTGTCTATATCATTAAGTCCTTCTTTGACTTCATTTAATAGTTGCCTAAGTCTTTTGAAATCAACTGGCTTTTTCTGCCCTTGAGCGTCAAGTAAATAAATGATCTTTTGTTTTTGTTCAGTATCAGTATTATCCAGTTCATTTAAACGTTTTTGTGCCTGTTGTTCTCGATAGAGGACGTAAGCTCTGGCTATTTTTTGGTGACCGTTACGCATTAGGGCCAATTCAACCTGATCCTGAATATTTTCAATATGGATAGTTGCCTCTTCTGAGAGGTGGCGAAATAAAGCATCAATGACTTCTGATGACAAAGCTTCAACAATTTCATGGATTCGAGTAGAAGCTGCTGCGTTTCCCCCTTCAACTGCAAGAAAGGCTTTACTGAGTGCAACAATAATCTTACTGCGATCGAAAGGGGTTAATTGACCATTTCGACGTATAACCTGGCATGATGTGTCAGGTATATCCTTGGCTTGAGCCGCATAAAATTGCTCAATAATTTCTGTTTGGCTGAGTAATTGTGAATTATTTTTGGATAAGACTGGATTTACAGTAGCTTGGGTATCATTTAAAGAAGAGTTATTGGCTAAAGATGACATAGATTCCTCTGGTATTAAAAGCCTGATCAGATTCCAGAGGGAGAAATTCAACCTTCAAATAAAAAAGGGATTCTCTGCCTGAATCTTGACGCGAGACTCGGGTTGTTGTTATATCCAGACAGGTAATCGGACTTAAGAGACATTGCATTCTCTATTACCGTTGCGCGACAGTTCCGGATTTACACCGGATTCCCCTGTATTGAGATACTATATATTGTAGTTTTTTAAACTTGAAATACAAGATAATGTATTTTTAGAAAGATAACAAGTTTATTTTTTAATTTTATTATTTTTGGTGAGTTCTCTCAATGAAGAGAGTATTTGTTCATAAGCATAGTCTTCATATCGACCAAAATGTCCAAGCTTTCGAGCTTTTATTTTTGTTAGCCATGGAGCTGTAATACCACATAAGTAACGACACATCAGTTCAATAGATGCCTTTACTCCAAAATGTTCCAGAACAGCTTGATTGAGTGTAGATATTCTTGTTTGTAGTTCATCAGTAGATATTGGTGCTTGAGTTTGTTTTTGAGGCCAGGCTTGGTACTCTCCCTGACAAGCTGAACAATGGCCACAAAGATTAGTTAATTGTTGATCAGCAAAGTAATAAGACAGTTGCTGACTAAGACAATTTGGGGATTGAAAAAGTGCCAGCATCTCATTTAATCGTTGAATCTGACTTTGTTCTTTGTGTTTGAATTTTTGAAATAATTGATTGGAAAGAGTTTGAAGATCAAACTGGTCATTGAGAATCTTATAAACATGGGTCATTTGTTTGCTTTCGAGGTCTATCCAACCTTTCTCCTGAAAGTATTCAAGTGCAGTAATAACTCGTTGACGATCAGTCTGATAATTGTTTTGTAATTGCTCAAAGTTCAGTGTTGCCCATATTTTCGCCTGCTGACTATTGTCCAGAATAGCTTGTACAAATGTTTGTCTTTCATCCTTAAATTGCTGGAGTAACTCTTCTTTTGTAATGAGTAGTTTGAATTTATATTCTGCAAAATAACTGTATTTTGCTTTAATAATTCCTTCTATTTCTAAATAAACGACTAATGTCTTTAAAGCCAGCAGGCGAATATTACTTTGAGCTGACAATGGTGATTCTAATATTTCCCAAACTCCAGGTGTTTGCTGATGGGATTTTTTAATTTCTTGGAGAACATTTTCAATACCAGTCAATTCAGGAGTATCACCATACACAAAATTTTCTAAAACATTAAGACCATTTAAATTGCCTAATAATAAACAGTTTGATGGTAATCCATCACGTCCTGCTCGTCCAATTTCTTGAGCATAGTTTTCGATTGATTTTGGTAGATCATAATGAATAATATTACGAATATTATTTTTATCAATACCCATTCCGAAGGCGATAGTCGCTACAATGCATTGGTCATCTGAGTTCATAAAACGTTCTTGAATCTTTTGACGAACGTCATTTTTTAGTCCTGCATGATAAGCCTCTGCAGAAATTTGATTATTATTAAGCCTTTGACTAATTTCTTCTGCTGTTTTTTGTAAAGTGACATAAACAATTGTTGCTTCACCTGAATGTTTTTTTAGATATTGAGCAAGCAAATTCAGTTTATTGTTTTCTTTACAGGGGTAAACTAATAAATTTAAGTTATTACGATAAAATCCAGTGCTAATAATGTGCCTGGATGAAATATTAAATTCCTGTGACATATCCTGAATAACATGCGTGGTTGCAGTTGCTGTTAATAAAAGTACTTGTGGAATGTTAAACTCTTTTTGATAAACGGGTAACTTTATATAATCAGGTCGAAAATTATGCCCCCATTCAGAAATGCAGTGAGCTTCATCGATGACCATCAAAGAGATTGGTATTTGTTTTATAAATTCCCTGAAACGCTCATTTTTTAAACGTTCAACAGAAATCATTAAAATTTTAATTTGACCATTTCTAACGTTTTCTTTGACTTTATTACTTTCATCACGAGTTTGAGAAGAGTCGATACTGGCAGCAGAAATATTGTGGCTTTTTAAAAAATCAATTTGATCTTTCATCAAAGCTAAGAGTGGTGAAATAACTAAAGTCAGGTGTGGTAGAATCAAAGCCGGTAACTGATAACATAAAGATTTTCCTGAACCTGTAGGGAAAATAGCAGCAGCTGAATGGCCATCAATAAGTGTTTGGATGACTTTTTTTTGTCCAGAACGAAGTGACTTGAAGCCAAACGTTTGTTGTAGATGATGTTCTATTTCATTCATAAAATTCAACATCAGATTGGTGGATAACGTCAAATTCTTCTACCCAAACTAGCTCACAGGCACCACCACCGGTATCATTTCGGGTCAGTGAAGTATTCCAGTGCCAGCCATTGTCTCGCTCAAGATTGACTAAATAGCCATTGAAACGAACCAGTGCTCCTGGCTCTACCTCTTCAATCTTTCTTTCAATTGACTCATTGGCAGGAATTAGATGCATATTAGCACTATGTCGTTCGATTTCACTACGAGGTATAGGAAATTCATCTACACGCCAATAGTAAAATCGTTTTCTCTGGCTGATGCTAATTTTTTCAAGAATGGATTCATCCGACATTCTTCCCCAGCCTAATGCTAAATCTACGGGAGAAGCAATGCTTTCAGGATCAGATGAATAATTCTTTTTGGCGAGCACTTTGGCTTCGATTTCAAATGAGGCTTTGGGATCGACTTTAATATCATTATGAAAAAATGAACCGACATCTGTGTTGTTTTGTTTCGGAGGATCAGGTGCAATCACACCCGGTCCATAACTTACACTTGAGAAAGGATCTTTAGCAATAATGCCTGCTACGATCAAGAATATGGATAAAAATAAAAGTTTATTAACACTCATTCAAAAATGCTCATGTTTATTTTTCTTAATTGAAGATACATTTCAGATTATCATAGGCTTGGCGAATTTCAAGGAAATATAAACTATCACCTCCTTTATCAGGATGGTGAAGTTGACACAATTGTTTATATTTTTGTTGTATTTCAGGCCAGTTGGCTGATTCTTCCAATTCAAGACAATTCAGTGATTGAGCCTTTTCTTCATTTGCCAAAAATTTCTTCCAAAATTGCTGTAGTAAATTAGATACGTCATTATCATTGGTTTTATTAAAGTGTTGCCAATCTTGATAGTATTCACTGAGTTTTTGAAATCCTGTATCAGTACTTAATGCTTTTTCTTCTGGAATTGTCTGAACAACTTCTTCTAGATAAATTGCCAGTGCTGAAATGTGTAAATGAATACCTTCAGATAAGAGTTCATCATGTAACTCATAGAGTGCATTCATAACCAGAAAGTGCTTACGAAACAGACTGAGATCAAGACTGCAATTGTCAATAAACTCTGCAAATGCTGCTCCTCCCAAGATTGTATGAAGATCATACTCCTTTAGAGGTTTACTGGATTCTTTCAATATTTCAAGAATAGGGCGCTTAAGGGGATTGTGCATAATTATACACTCTTATTATTTTAATCAATGTGAGTATAATAGGGATAATGTTTAGTTTAAGTTGGAGATTTTCATGAAAATTGTTTCCTATGTTTCTTTTAGTGTTTTTTTGAGCTTTGTTTTAGTTAACATTGCTTTTGCAGAGGAAAATACTGGACAAGAAAAATATTTCCCTCAACAAATGTCTGCAAAAGACCTTATGACAACCTGTGCTGCTACCTATATGACTAGTTTGGGGCGACAAAGAAAAAAATATTGCGCAGGTTTTATCAGTGGTGTAGAAGAATCTACAAGATTATTGACTGGATTGACTATAGAGCCAAAAATCTGTTTTCCAAAAGGAAAAACAGCTAGCCAATATGCTGATATTTATATCAGCTACGCTTCAAGAAAAACAACCCAGCTTTCTAAACCTGCAGCGCTTGTTGTGATCGAATCTTTTCAGGATGCTTTTCCATGTCAAGTTGCAGATTAAGAATCTTTATTCGCAGCTAATGCTTTTTTAGTGGGGGTTTTACGATCATAAAAAATACTCTTTCCGCTAATGCTGACTGGTATTCCCATTGCCACTTCACAGTCAATATAACCTAAGGCACGAGCGGCAGCACCGACTCGTTGCTGGACTCGATTATCCACATTAAACAGGCTGGCTTGTTTTGCTGCTGAAGAGAGAGCGACTCCAATATCCATCATACGCATGATACAGTGTGGTCCGGTATAACCCATTTCAAAGTTTTTCAATTCTCGGGAATCTTCAAATTCTTTACAAGTTGCATAGCCACAACCACCACAATCATAGCCTGCTGTCACAGGACCTGCCAAACCAATGAGTAGAACGCCTTGGGCATTTTCAGTATTGGTGGCATCACGATGCCAGTAATTTTCTTTTGAACTATTATGAGCATATTTACGCATTTCATCTGCAACTTTTTGCAGATCATCACTATCAGTTAAAGCAACAATCTCAAGACAATCTTTACCACCGGCTTTGGGAGCTGTCATGGCTGAGGCTGCCATTAGGTTGATGACTGTTTCGATGGTTTCTTTTATGCTTTGTTGATTCATTATTTGTCCGGGTGTTAATTGATTTAAAAGGTGATTACTTCTGATTTAAAATAGTCTGAAACTGTTTAGTGAATTGTTTAACTCTTCGTTTATTGACGCCAAAATCACTATAACCCGTTCGTGATGCAGAGCGAAAATGTAATTTATGAGTTGTATTATCTTGCCTGAGTTCAAAGTCATCGATAAACCGAAAGAGGCTTGACGTAAAAGTAGCAGCAAGATATAGGTCTTTTTCCTGGGTATTATTTTGAGTTGTGGCCTTTATAATGGTTCCACCCATGTTCAGTATAACTGAGCTTGCCAATACCAATATCTGCTCTTTTTTTGACTCGGGGAAATCAATGGCTGATAGATAATGATTTTTGTCTTCAGGGTATTCGGTATTGATGCAATTGGGTTTGTCAGGACATTTCCTGAGTTGTTCTTCTAACAGACCAGGCGCTTGATTTTCTTTGCTTGTCTGATTTGCTAAAAGTAGAAGTGGAACTAGAAATAAAACACAAATAACAAATATAACCATGAATATTTTTAGAGTCATTCTTACTTTTCATCCGTTAGTTCAAGTAATGTTAAATTGTTCTGTGAATAAGCTCCGGTATCGATATAGTTAACATTGCCTTTTTTTTGAGGCATATCGACAATTGTGTGACCACAATAAATTTCATCGACACCGTCAATACGATATTTCTTTTTCTTTGAAGAAAAAATGTATTTTCTGGAAAAAAGCACACTATAAAGTACATTGGTTTTATTGAGTTCAGCTTCTAAAGACGGCCATTGAACATGTTCAGGTATTTCAGCATGAACAATTCCCACTTTTTTTGTCCTGGACTTGATTTCAATAGCATAAGGGAGGTTTTTTAAGACATCGATCCAGGCATTTAATGCAGGATATAAGTCGGTAATGAGTTCTTCACTATTAACATCATCAGCTAATTTTTGAATATGTACGCCCAGAAAATCGGCAATCCATATCCCTCCATTGTGTATGTGAAATCGGAAGGCATCATTTCGATAAACAGGTGTATCTTCAGTGCTCCAGTCAAGCAGCATTTGTTCATGATTACCGCGAATGCAATAAAACCAGCTTTTTTTTAAGTAATCGAGTGCTTTTTCAGAATCTATGCCACGATCGATGATATCTCCCACACTGAACAGTCGATCCCGTTGAGGATTAAAATTGACTTCACTGAGTTTTTCTTCCAATAGGTTAAAGCAGCCATGAATATCACCACAGACAAAATCACGTCCTTTGTTATTTTTGAATAAGTAGTTAATTTTCAATTGCTTAAATACCTAAAAACATGAGGGACTTAAACCTGCTGTTTGTTGGATAATATTTATGAAGCTAGATTATATCAGTTACAGGTTAGGAATTCACAAGGCTTCGCCAAGATTTTCTAATGAAACGACGCATGTAGGATATGGCTGACTGACAAATAAACAATGATTCTTTACAATTAAATTATACTTAATATTCCTTTTTATTGTGTGAGAAGCTAATGAATACATTTCCTATGAGTCACGATGAGTATTCTGTTGAAGAAATTTCTTATGAAGACATGATGTCAATTTTATCGGATCAGGGAAAGGAAAATATGGAACTTCAAGATGTAAGTGAACAAGAGCGTGCTTTGCAAGAGGAGCGCTCTATTAGAGTAGATGATATTGCCAGACGTATTTCTGAAAGTGCCAATCAAAAATTGCCTGGGTGGTTGTCTAATAACTAGTTCTCTGTTTTATTCATTATTGATTAATCAATAAGTGAGTGTATATACCGTTGCCCATCTTGCTGCCTTTTAGTGTCACTGGCGATCAATTCACCATCTTTTCCAAATACGAGAGAATAAGGTACACCTCTAAAATCTAAGTTATATTTTTTGAGTGCCAGTCTAAAGTCTTCTGTTTTACTGACATCTAACTTTCTTACAATAACATCTTCTCTTTTATCTACTAATCTGTCTTCAAATTCATCCAGTCTTTTACAAACAGGGCACCAGTCGGCTGAAAAATCAATGATTGTGATGTAGCCCGGTACAATTAAATCTTTATAGTGAGCAATATCTTCAATTGAATGTGTTTCGATGGCATAAAGTTGTTGTCCATCATCCAATGTTATCGGGTGTTTGTTGGTTTGACCTGTTTTATTTAATGTAGAAACGGCAAAGACCATTACTATAACTAAAAATATTCCAATAAAAACATTTCGAGCAGTATTTGAATGTTGTCTGTGGTGAGAAACAGTTTTTTTCTGAGTTCTTGAATTTTGGCCGATTCGACTTGATGTCTTGTGAGATGATGAGTGAACTGCAGCTGAGTTTTGATTGAATTTGGCAAAAGCAATACCACAATGAGTACAATTACTGCTTACAAGCTGTTGTTTGCCGCATTTCGCACAGATGACTTCAGTGTTATATGTTAAAGTTGATATATCAACTGTATCGGTTCTAGGAATTTTTTTTATCTGACAGCCAACACCAGCACTGATGATTCGTGCTTGAATAGCTTTTGCTTTTTCCTGACTGATACCGGATTCAACTACAAAAGATTGTTGACAAAGTAAGTTTCTGATTTTGTCAGGCTTTTGATTCAGTTCCTGAGATAAATTATGTACTACTTCATCTAAAGTTCTGCCTTTTGCCAGTTGGTTATTTAAAATAACCAGATAAACATCAGGTTGAGGTGAATCCATTGCCATTCTTTCATACCGTTTCATCAATTTCAGCTCGTGAGTATAGCAGAAAGAAATTCAGAACGTTTAAAGCTTTATTTGTGAACGATGAACAAGTAAAATTTCTTATTAAATTATCTGTCGCTATTGATAATTATCGATAGTTTTACCGGGAAATATATGGATCAAATTACAGAATCTCTTAAGTTACCTCCTCATTCTATTGATGCAGAGCAGTCCATTTTGGGTGGTTTGCTGATTAATAATGATTCCTGGGATAATATTGCCAGTGTCGTGAATGAAGATGACTTTTATCGCCGTGATCACCGAATTATTTTTAAGGCTATTCGTGAGCAGATAGAAGAAGGTAAGCCCTGTGATGTGGTCACTATATCAGAACGTCTGGAAAGTCATAATGAAATAGATGATGCTGGTGGTTTAGCCTATCTTGGTAGTTTGGTCAATAATACCCCCAGCGCATCCAATATTCGCGCTTATTCTGATATTGTTCGTGAACGCTCAGTGCTGAGAAAGCTGATTCAGGTGGGTAACGAGATTGCTGATAGTGCCTTTAATACAGAAGGGCGCAAGAGTGATGATATTCTTGAAGCTGCGGAAAAGACTGTTTTTGAAATCGCTGATAAGGGAGCAAATTCAGGTCAGGATTTCAAGGGTATGACAGAACTGTTGAAAAAAACAGTTGATAGAATTGATGAGCTTTATCAAAGTGGAGATACTTTTACTGGAATCCCTTCTGGTTTTACGGACTTTGATAAAATGACTTCCGGTTTGCAACCAGCGGATTTAATCATTGTTGCGGGTCGTCCGTCGATGGGGAAAACGACTTTTGCAATGAATCTCGCTGAAAATGCGGCCATTGGTGCAGGTGTTGGTGTTGCAGTGTTTAGTATGGAAATGCCAGCAGAGTCACTGACTTTGCGTATGTTGTCATCTTTGGGGCGTATTAATCAGACGAAAGTACGTTCGGGTCAATTGGATGAAGACGACTGGCCGCGTTTAACATCTGCTGTTTCTATCTTGAATGAAGCCAATTTATTTATTGATGATACGCCTGCACTTTCTCCAACGGATATGCGTGCCCGAGTCAGACGTTTAAAGCGCAAACACAATATTGGTTTGATTGTGGTGGATTATCTGCAATTGATGCAAATAAAAGGTGGTTCTGAAAATCGAGTCAATGAGATTTCTGAAATCTCTCGGGGATTAAAAGCTCTGGCTAAAGAAATGAATGTGCCAGTTATTGCTTTATCACAGCTTAATCGTGGTCTGGAACAACGCCCAAACAAACGCCCTGTCATGTCAGACTTGAGGGAATCAGGTGCGATTGAGCAGGATGCAGATTTAATTATTTTTATTTATCGTGATGAGGTTTATAACGAAGACAGTGAAGATAAAGGAATCGGTGAAATTATTATTGGTAAACATCGTAATGGTCCTCTGGGGACAGCAAGACTAACCTTTATCGGTCAATATACTAAATTTGAGAATCATGCATCCATTGATTATGATGATTAAGAGCCCTCAGCTGGGCAAGAGCCCTCAGCTAGATAAGAGCACTGGCAAAACGCTGGCAACAATTAATCTGGATGCATTAAGACATAACTTATCCAGAGTGAGAGAATTAGCACCGAACAGCAAGGTGCTCAGTGTTATTAAAGCGAATGCTTATGGTCATGGTGTTTTACCAACAGCTCAAGCATTAATTTCAAGTGATGCATTTGCCGTCGCTCGTTTAGATGAAGCCATTCTTTTAAGAGAGGGCTTAGATGATATTTCTCATGATTCTTCCTCTAATAATAGTGTGGTGACAAAACCTATTATCATTCTTGAGGGTGTTTTTTATGCTGATGATTACCATAAGTGTATTGAATTAAAACTGATACCAGTGGTTCATAGTTTAGAACAATTTCAATGGTTACAGGAGTGTGAAAATTGTCATATAGACTATTGGTTAAAACTGGATACAGGTATGCATCGTCTTGGCTTTTCAGATGATGAACTTACATGGCTCATCGAACAATATCAGCAAAAGGATGATTCAGTTTCTCAACTGCCCTCAGCTATTATGTCTCATTTTGCTTGTGCCGACGAAGTGAGCAATCCTGCCAATCAAAATCAAATCACACAATTTAATCAGAAATACAGACTATTGTCAGTTCATAAAAATATCACTGACACCATGAGAAGCATGTCTAATTCCGCAGCCATTTTATCAATTCCAAAAGCACATTATGATTGGGTTAGACCAGGAATCATGCTTTATGGTATTTCACCTTTTGAAACAGCCAACCCTTCCAGAAATGGACTGGATGAAAATCTTAAACCTGTCATGACGCTTACATCAGAATTAATTTCTATAAAAAAATTAAAAAAAGGTGACTGTATTGGGTACGGGGCCAGTTGGTGTTGCCCTGAAGATATGACCGTGGGAGTTGTTGCAATTGGTTATGGCGATGGCTACCCTCGGCATGCGCCATCAGGAACTCCTGTGCTTATACATAATATGGAGGTTCCTCTGGTCGGACGAGTTTCTATGGATATGATTACAGTTGATTTAAGATGTTTAGAAAAAAAATTGATACCTTTTCAAGTGGGTGATCAAGTTGTACTCTGGGGTGATGGATTACCCATTGAAAAAGTTTCTCATAAGGCCGGTACAATTGCCTATGAATTATTATGTCAGATAACACAAAGAGTCAGAATGACTTATATCGATTCCACTGAATAGTAACTGAATATTGCTGTGATAGCCTCCATGACTATTAATATTTTAATTCCCATTTTTCTTTCAAAATCAATTTAGATTTCCAGACTGAACGACTTGTACCCCATATAGGGGACACTTGTATCTTTTTTCATTACGGTCATTTTTTTATCAAGCGATTAGAAGGGCTGAAAACTAAAAATTATGACTCTATTTAGTATATATTTAGGCATTCTCTTGCTAATCTATAAAGTATAAGAAAGTAAAAAAAATCCGTCGCCTTGAGATCATTTTATGAGGAATAGAAAATTACGTTTTGTTGCATTATTAACAACATTGTTGTTAATTGGTTTTTTATCAACGAGTTATATCAGTTATTTCGTGGCTCATGAATCAATTGTCAGCCAGGTAGAGAAAACCACATTACCACTAACCAGTGATAATATTTATTCTGAAATCCAACAAGATTTACTACGTCCTATATTTATTTCATCAATAATGGCACAGGATACCTTTGTGCGTGATTGGGTGATCAATGGTGAAAAAGATGAATCTGCAATGATTCGTTTTTTAAAAGAGATTCAGGTTCAATATGGTACGGTAACCAGTTTTTTTGTTTCAGAGAAAACACGTAAATATTATCATTCCACTGGCGTATTAAAAGTGGTCAATAAGATAAACAAACAAGATGAGTGGTATTTTCGTGTCCAGGGTATGCTTCAGGATTATGAAATCAATGTTGATGTTGATACAGCTGATAAAACATCTTTAACTATTTTTATTAATCATCGTATTTATGATTATGAAGGACAATACATTGGTGCCATTGGTGTGGGCTTAGCGGTGGAAGCAGTTAAAACATTAATAGAAAATTATAAAAATCGCTATGGGCGCCAGATTTATTTTGTCGATAAAGAAGGTAATCTCACCTTACGAGGAATCTCACATAATGGTATGGAAAATATTCGTCAGGAAGATGGTTTATCAATATTTGCAACCAAAATCCTTACCTCGCCCAGTAGTTCAGTTATTTATGAAAAAGACGATATGAAAACCTACTTAAACAGTCGGTTTGTTCCTGAATTTAAGTGGTATCTTATTGTTGAGCAGCAGGAAGATGCTGCAGAATTACGCATTCAGAATACTTTAATGATGAATTTATTTGTCAGTACCATATTTTCAATTATTATTGTTTTTTTAGTTAATCTGATTATTGGTCGTTACCAACATAAATTAGAAACTATGGCCACCACAGATAAATTAACAGGTGCTGCAAACCGTCAGGTGTTTGATGTTTTATTTACACAAGCATACAACCAATCGAAGCGTCGTGAAGGGAAACTATCAGCAATAATGATGGATATTGATTATTTTAAACAAGTGAATGACACTTATGGTCATCCAACGGGTGATGTTGTACTGAAAACTTTAACCCATATTGTTAAAGATAATGTTCGTGAATCAGATATTCTGTTTCGATGGGGAGGTGAAGAGTTCCTTATCATTTTACCTGAGTGCAACTTAGAAAAAGCGAGCAAGGTTGCTGAGAATATCCGTCAAGCAGTTGAAAATCATGATGTAAAGTTTGCAGGAAATTCCTTGTCGATTACATTGAGCCTGGGAATTGCAACTATGCTTGAAAATGAGACCGCTAATGAACTCGTCAATCGTTCAGATAAAGTACTTTATCAGGCGAAACAAAAAGGACGAAATCGAATAGAAGTTGCTGATTAATATCAATAATTACTAACTATCCCCCTGAAATTTCTAAGTGAATTAGAGGCTTATATTTTTTCACGGAGTCATTTTTTACTTATCTGACATCTCTTTCCAATAATCTGAATAAAATAGGGTTTAGTAGGTCTTTTGTTATGTTACTAAGTCCACTATAATCCTTTTTCCGGTAATAAAAATATCACAAAGAGTCGGTTTAAATATGAGTAACAATACTACAATTTACTTGAAAGATTATCAGTATCCTACCTATGTTATTAATAGAACAGAACTGAGTTTTGAGCTTGAAGTTCCTGTTTTAAATGAACAGGGTGAGAAAGAAACGGTGACTATTGTTAAAAGCCGTTTAGAAATTTTGCGCAATCATAAAGCAGATTGCCGTGATGAAACCTTAAAATTAAATGGACAAGGCCTGCTTCTTAAATCTGTTTTATTGAATGGCCGTCCTCTTTGTGAGCTAGATTATCAATGTACAGATGAACACCTGATCATTCCCGAAGTACCTTATTCTTTTATCCTGGAAGTAGAAACATGGGTTAAACCAGAAGAAAACAAAGCACTCGAAGGACTCTACCAATCCAGTGGAAATTTTTGTACTCAATGTGAAGCAGAGGGTTTCAGACGTATTACCTATTATTTAGATCAACCCGATGTCATGTCGACTTTTACGACTGCAATTATTGCTGATAAAGAAAAATATCCGGTTATGTTGTCAAATGGTAATCTGGTTGAACAAGGTGAGCTACCAGAAGGGCGTCATTATGCCATATGGCACGATCCTTTTAGAAAGCCATGTTACCTGTTTGCATTAGTTGCAGGTGATTTGCTTAA
>JAPHSW010000279.1 GCA_026196615.1 Gammaproteobacteria bacterium
TAGAATGACTGCATTTATCTGTATATTAAAATAAAAAGGGCAAGACTTTCTTAGCTTGCCCTTTTTATCATTTCAATTTCTGGTGCATTTCGGTATGTGCTTGTATTCAAAAAAAAACCAGATAAAAACAGTCGTACAATTCGTGCTTTGGTGCTTATACTCCTACTCGATCATATCAGTCAGAAACCAGTCGATCTTTCACAAATAGAGATCCTGATACTCGATGAAGCTGATCGTACCCACAACAGTTTACAAAAAATCAGTTAGTAATAAGATGAGAGCATAGATTTCATCTCAGCCCTCAAATCAGTACAATAAAACCCCTTCCATCTATGCTGTTTATTAACGATTATATTTATTACATTTCCAGAAATTATTTTTTAATCGCCTTGTTAACAGTCCAGGATGACGTTCGAACCAGACGGGTACTCTCTTTTGATAGAGGAATACTCTTTAACTTTTCCAGATTCCACTTATCAAAAAAGATCTGACCTTCTTTAAGTAACGTCTCAATATGACCAAATTGTTCATCCAAACCATCTGCCCATTGACAATAACCAGTAAGCGATGCACTTGAATCAGGATCATCTGCAATTTTTTGTAATTCCATTAATGGTTGCAAGACCTTTGTAATAAGCTCCACACGAATATCAGACGAAAACAGACTTAACCCTTTCAAGCTTTCCATGTTTTCCAGTTGAGAAGCATCAGCTTGATTATTTATAAGGAATATTGGAGAGGAACCATTTTCCTTACTTAATGCCAATTCCTTTAACGCATTTAAAAGTTCTAATGGATATGTATTGCAAAAGCTTGTAAATACATGATAAAGCCAATTGGCACCTTTAGGTCCCTGCTTGAGTTTATTGATTCGCTCTTTAATGATGTCATGTTCAAGAATTTTATTTAATTTAGCTTTCTGTTTTTTTATCCTGTCATTTTGTTGAAAAATCTTTATTTGTTCATCAAATGTAACATTGAATAATCTCTGCCCACAATCTTCACATAGGTTAGTCTCTTTTTCATCTGAAGTGAGAACTAAAAAACCCTGATGGTGAGGTTTAAGACAATCACTCACACCACAATGAACGCTCTCATTTTTGAATGTGTAAGTTGCAATAATACTACTATACTTATATTTTTTTGGTTTAATAGGTGATTTATAGTCAATACGATGGATAATATCATCGCTGGAAATAAGTATTACTTGTTCTTCAATCTGGAAAATGGACATAAATTACTTTTACCTCTATGAAAATAGATAATTGTTTGTAGTAACACTTCAAAAGTCAGTCAGCCAGTCTTATTTATAGATAGATATTTTTAATAAAAAGGCAACCTTCGAAAAATATTGTTGATATTCCTTCAATCTTATTTAATGTCAAAAGAGTCACTGTATAGAAAAAATTCCAAAACGACTTAATGAATCATATGGAATACCATAAGTATGATTTGATCCACCCAAATTATAATCAGGTTTATCATTTCTATAAAATGGAGTCATACCCTCTGATGTAAAAATATTTGAATTATAACTCGATTGCGTTTTTGGAAAAGGATATGTTAGATTTGGAATATAGCGAATGGTATCCTTTTCTTTTGTATATCCATTGCTATTTTTAAATTCATATAACATTGTTTGATGTTTTTTCTTAAGTGTACGTCTGTCTGGCTCTAAATCACTAACATATAAAACGTTAGAATATATCCTATTATATTTTTTATCTGTGTTATCAGGAATTCTCATTCGTTCTATTCCTGTTGATGGCTCATAAATACGATGTTCGAAATGATTATTATAATTTTTTACAGGATACGGATATACTTGTTGAAATTTATTGTTTGAAGAATATGAAGGATAATCTGATACGTTAATAGCTTGTTGATATTCCATCGATTGATTTAAATAAAGATCATTGTATTTATAATGCTGAGAAGCATTTCTCCAAGACGAATTATAATTTGATTGGCCTTGATAAGGTAAGGCTTGTTT
Source organism: Gammaproteobacteria bacterium (assembly GCA_026196615.1). GTDB lineage: Bacteria > Pseudomonadota > Gammaproteobacteria > GRL18 > GRL18 > GRL18. The sequence goes on from JAPHSW010000279.1 coordinate 1,994, forward strand.
TTCAATGAAATCTGAAACATATAGGTAATTTCTTTCTGCATATAATGATGTCGAGCATAAAAATAAAATAAGCAGCAGCCATTTTTTAATATGGTTATTCATTGAATAATATTTTCTCATAATCTTGTTTTATTGAGTGTATCATCAATACATTTACTCCTAATTCATCACAGCGCAGGTTAATTAATTATCTAATAGATTACATCACACATAAGTTATTCAAATACATCAATATTTCTTATGATATCAATCATCAATATATTGCAGTAATCGAAGTCGAACTCTACCTTAACAGCAGGAATAATATTTGATGATAATATGTAACTTATGTATCGTTTAAAAACTTATATGGCACAAAAGAACTCATGTCATAGCAAGAAAAAAGAGACACATATCAAAAAGTTTTTGAGCATGCCTGAACTGAAGTCGAAGCCTTTAAAAATTCAGGTAATGAGTAATAGGCCCACGAAATAGATGGGAGAGAATGACTAATGCCCATAATAGACTGTATGGGACAAAAAGGATTTATAGACTTTAACATTTTTTGAGCATTAGTTATAGTAAATTTTTATTCAGTATGAATTGACGAATTGCCTGCTCTGGAGAATACACCAAAATATTTATTATTTTTAACTATATATGAAATACCTCAATTAGCATTCTATAGAGTTCAGAGTGGGAATGGTGTTTGAGCTCATATTAATACAATAGGTCAGGAATGGAAAATAGTGAGATAGAAGGTACTGAAATTGGCCTCACACTCACTTTACGCATGGTTGAATTAATGGGAGGCAAACTTGAAGTAGAAAGTAAACAGAACGTAGGCAGTACATTTGGTATTATATTTTCCTTGAACAAAGAATATCCTTGAACAAAGAAAGTACTTAAGCTAAATCACTTAAGAGACATCATTATCATTTTTTTTCTCCTTTAACTGTATATTCCAGAGATTACGATACAGCCCGTCCAGGGCTAATAATTCCTGATGAGTCCCCTGTTCTTTTACTCGGCCATTTTCAAGCACTAGTATAATGTCTGCATCAGCTATTGTAGACAGACGATGGGCGATGACTAAAGTCGTTCTTTTATGAGCCACTTCAGCCAATGAAGAAAGAATGATCTGTTCAGACTGTGAATCCAGAGATGAAGTGGCTTCATCAAACACTAGTATTTTTGGATCTTTTAAGATCACACGAGCAATAGCCACTCGTTGTTTTTCGCCACCTGATAACTTAAGGCCACGCTCACCAACCACTGTGTCATAACCATCTGGTAATTGGGTAATAAAATCATGAATATTGGCCATTTTACTGGCTTCAAACACTTCTTCTCTAGAAGCGTCAGGACGTGCATAAATTATATTATGAAAAATGGTTTCATTAAAAAGTACTGTGTCTTGAGGCACTATACCAACCGATTGACGTAAACTCTCTTGAGTCACATCGCTAACCAACTGACCATCAATATTAACATTTCCAGAATTCACATCATAAAAGCGAAAAAGCAATCGAGATAAGGTAGACTTTCCAGCACCTGAAGGACCAACCACAGCTAGTTTTTTTCCAGCGGGGATTTCAAAACTGACCTGATGCAGAATTTGACGTTCAGGTTGATAGCCAAAATCTACATTTTCAAAACGTACGACACCTTCTGAAACAGTTAATTCAGATGCACTTGATTTGTCTTTAACATCACCCGTCTTATCAAGCAAATCGAACATCAAATCAATATCAGCTAGTGAATGCATCATTGAACGATAGATAATTCCAAGAAAATTCAATGGTATAAATAACTGCAGCATCAACGCATTAACCAAAACCAAATCACCAATGGTCATACTACCATCCACAACCCCCTGAGTTGCATAAAACATCATGATAGTGACACCAATAGCAATAATACTACCCTGTCCAAAATTAAGCAGCGACATTGATGCCTGACTTTTTACAGCACAATCTTCCCATTCATCGAGAGTGTCATCATAGCGATTGATTTCATAGCAATCATTATTGAAATATTTCACCGTTTCAAAGTTGATCAAACCATCAACAGCCATAGAATTTGCTTGTGAATCTAAGCGATTCATTCGATGACGAATATGCATACGCCAATTGGTTAAAAATAGAGTAAAACCAATATAAATAAAAACCGTTGTAAATGTCACAATGGAGAAATGAATAGCATAATCCCCAAGTAACAGAAAGGCCACTAAAGCAAACTCAGCTGCAGTTGGAATAATATTAAACACAAGATAATTCATGATGGAAGAAACGGCTCGTGTTCCTCGCTCTAAATCACGAGAAATACCACCCGTTCGACGTTCCAAATGAAATTGCAAAGACAAGGAATAAAGATGGTTCAAAACTTCTCGAGATAGATTTCGCATCGCACGATATCGTACTCTAGCAAAAACAGTATCACGCAATTCACTGAATAACACATTTAAAAGTCGCAGTGCACCATAGCCCAGCAATAGAGCAACAGGTAACACCAGTAACGTCTTTTGTGAATTCAAACTGCCTGGACTCAATGAATCCACAATTTCTTTAAGGATATAGGGCACACCCACTGTGGCAACTTTTGCAATGACTAATAGTGCGAGTGCCGCTAAGACTCGTCCTTTATATTCCCATAAAAAAGGCACTATTCGTTTGAGATTTGATAAATCATGACGATCTTTATGTGGTGCATCGGTATAGTGTGTGCGTATACTCATAAATAATGTACTTAAAACCTATAGCAAATTTTAAAAACTTATTCTAATCAATTTCTACTACAAACAACACCTCAAACTTTTTTAAATATTTTTCTTGAATAAATTGCAAGATAGTCAATTCTTTCCTATCCTTTTGTAAAGATTACTAAAATTATAAAGTCCTGACTTTTTAATAAGGAGAGGATGAAGGAGTAAAGGATAAATTGAATAATGACGAAAAAGTTATTTTAATCCAGAAAAAAATTGTTGATTTTATACGACATGCAGCTCTGGAAAGAGTCCGTTTACACTCAAGACTAGATAACTTCACTTTAGTCGATAAAAATGCAGATTGTCAGGCAGGTCAGATTTTGGGTAACTGGATGTCCCTTATTCTGGTTAGTGGTGATTCATTGCGAATCACTTTAAAACTGCATTTTTGTCATACAGATATTAAACAAATTGCTTATCCTATTTATGGCAAACAATCACCAGAAGAGTTGTCTGATCAACAAACTCTAGATTTTGTAAAAGAGCTTTGTAATCTCACTGCCGGCTATCTGGTACAAATTTTTGAAGATAATAATTTACACATCGGTATCAGTTTACCTTTGTGTACCAGAGGATTTTATGAAATATTCTCTGATTACAAGTCATCTTCTTATCCCATTATTAAATACAATGATATTTGGAGTTTGGAATATGAAGATATTAATATCATGGGCAGTGTGATTATTGAAATTCTCGATACTCCCCCTTTAGAACCCATTTTAACTTATGAAATTCCAGAAGATGAGGATGATGACGATGATGAGGAGATGGACTTTTTATGAGTAATATCAATCAGGATATCCAGGCTTCTCACAAAATATTAACTTTACTTGAAGATGCCAATGCCCAATCAGAATACATACTGGATACTGTTCCAGGTGTTTTTTTAATCATTAATGAAAAATTTGAGATATTACGAGGTAATGTTGAATTTTCAAATATTTTTAAAATTGATTATGAAAAAATGTTACGTTTTGATTTTTCGACTCTATTTGAACACGAAGTCTGGTCAATTTTTCAAAAGCACTTCTCAATATTAGACAATGATGATTCTCAGAACAGTATAAAATTTGAATTAAGTATTAGTAGCAAAAGCAGTTTTGGATCAGCAAAACCTTTTTTCTGGCATTTAACCAAAATGAAGGGGGGCAACAATGCAGAAGGAAAAATTTACAGCATAATGGGAGAAGATATCTCACAACTGCGTGAATCAGAAAACAAACTATTAAATGTATTCGCAAGTATACCTCTAGGTATTTTAACCATTAATGAAAAAGGTAATGTAGAAGACACTTACTCAAGTTATTTAAGTTGTTTACTTGGTTCAGATGATTTCAATGGTCGTTCATTTAAAGAAATTATTTTTGACCCTATTATGGATGACTTAACCCGAGATGAAATAAAAGGCATTGAGAATGTTTATAATTGTTTAAACAATACAGAAACCTGTTTTGAAGCAACCGTTGACTCATTCCCAAAACAAATTTTCTTTCATAAAAAAATAGATTCTATGACTCCCCCTGGTGATAAGCGGAAGGACGGAAAATTTTTAAAAATTTCCTATAAGCCTGTTGCTTATGAAGGTATTGTGAAACGACTATTACTCATCATCGAAGATAGAACGACTATCATTAAGGCTGAAAAAGACCAGGCCAATGCCAGTAAATTAGAGCAGCAAAGTAAGGCCTTGTATGAAACAGCCATCAGAGATCCACTCACTGGACTTTATACTCGCTTATACATGGAAGAATCTGTACAGGATTTACTGGATAAACAGGACAATAATGCACTTGATGACATTTCATTAGTCATGTTTGATATCGATCACTTTAAACATGTAAATGATACTTATGGTCATGATATTGGCGACATTGTTTTAAAGGAAGTTGCTGCCATTATTTTAGAATTTGTTAGCGGTACTGATATTCCTATCCGCTTTGGTGGTGAAGAATTTTTAGTTTTTCTCCCAAAAAATGGTGAGCAGGGATTTACCTTAGCAGAACAAGTTCGCAAAAAAGTAGAAAAACTAGTAGTGAATATTAATGATTTAGCACTGACTGTGACCATTAGTGGTGGCATTGCTGAACGTCAAGCGGGAGAAGAAGTACTACAACTAATTAAACGTGCTGACACGCAGCTTTACCAGGCCAAAGAGGATGGTAGGAACAGAAATATTTTCTAATACCTTTTCTAATAGTGATTCATAGGTATGATCTTTAGGAATTGAAATGAAGCCCCATAGATGATCAAATAGTTGTTGTTCAGGCAATTATTCTTCATCCAAAGGCTTCAAATGA
>JAPHSW010000150.1 GCA_026196615.1 Gammaproteobacteria bacterium
GCGGGGGACGCTCAAGTACGTCCCTGTAGCGCTTAGCCTCGCCATCCATGGCTCGAAATACCCCCGCAAGGCCAACCACACCTCACCACCTACTACCAACATCACGTTTCTCGCTGGTGGGGAAAAGAAAAATCAAAAGACAAGAAAAAGCAAAGGCAAACTTAATACCTGGTTATCAATTTTAGTGTTATGCACTTTCTTTTGATGTTGCTGTTTCTTTGGCTCTTGATTTTCCCCTCCTAGAAAGGGAATGACATAGAAGTGATTTGCTATGTGAGTTGATGGTTCAGGGGCTTTTCGAGCCATGGATGGCGAGGTTGAGCGTTACATGGATGTACTTGAGCGTCCCCTGAACCATCAACTCACATACCAAAGCACGCTTTTATCTATATAGATTCCCGAACGAACAAGCCCATTAGTTTTTGCTTTTAAATTTAAGGAAAGCCTATTACTTTAACAGCCCCAACTAAAACAATTATACTGGGCATTGATCCTGGTTCTTTGAAAACAGGCTATGGTCTCATAGAATCCTCTGGGAATCGTCTTCGCTTTTTAGAATGTGGGACCATTAGAACGGGTGGTGGGCCACTTCCTCCCCGATTAAAAATTATCTTTAATGAAATTCGCCAGGTTGTACAACACTGGTCTCCTGATGAAATGGCCATTGAAAATGTTTTTTTATCACGTAATCCTGATTCAGCGTTAAAACTAGGTCAGGCACGAGGAGCTGCAATTTGTGCGGTGATGGCTGATGATATATCGGTGTCAGAATATACCGCAAATCAGGTCAAGCAGGCTATTGTTGGTAAAGGTCATGCGGCTAAAACTCAGGTTCAGCATATGGTGAAAATATTACTGAATTTAAGTGAAACACCACAGGAAGATGCGGCTGATGCGCTAGCAATTGCCTTATGCCATGCCAATACAAGAAAAACAATGATTGATTTGAAAAGTCAGGCCAATAAGCGATATCCGGCAGAGGTGCTGAAATCAATTCGTGGTAGACGGAAAAAGCGCTTTACCCTATAAAAATAACAACATACAATCTAATCACTTATAAATTAAATTCTTTATTATTATAAACTGAGCAATAGGCGACTATGATAGGACGATTGTCAGGTATTCTTATACAAAAACAACCACCTCTACTGATGATTGATGTTCATGGTGTTGGCTATGAAGTCCAGGCTCCCATGAGTACTTTTTATAACTTGCCTGAACTGGATAAACCGACTGTCTTACTGATTCATATGGTCGTTCGCGAAGATGCCCAATTACTTTATGGTTTTTATAGTGAATCTGAGCGGCGGTTATTTAAAAGCCTGATTAAAGTTAATGGTGTTGGTCCTAAGTTAGGTTTAGCAATACTCTCTGGGATTAGTGCAGATGAATTTGTTCAGGTTGTAAAAAATAATGATGAAACTGGTTTGGTTCGTCTTCCGGGTATAGGTAAAAAAACGGCTCAACGTTTAATTGTTGAAATGAAAGACCGCCTTGCGGATTGGCAGGATGAATCATGTGAAGGTATTGATAAAACCTCGACTGCGTCAGATAATTTTAATACTGGACAAGATATTATAAAAGAAGCAACCAGTGCGTTAATTGCGTTGGGGTATAAGTCGGTCGAAGCCAGTAAAATGATTAGTAAACTGGAAAAAGACAACCAAACCAGTGAATCTTTAATTAAACAAGCTTTACAAAATACCGTTAGATAAATTTTTATGAAACAGGTCAGGCTTTTTACGATAGGTTCCTTATGTTAGAGAGTGAACGCATTATTTCTGGAATAGAAACACAGGATGAAGATCTGCTTGATCGTGCTATTCGTCCCAAAACCCTGACAGACTATGTGGGACAACCTTCGGTTTGTGAGCAGATGGAAATCTTCATCCCTGCAGCTAAAAATCGTAATGAAGCACTTGATCATGTTTTGATTTTCGGCCCCCCAGGTTTAGGAAAAACAACGTTATCCCATATTATTGCTAATGAAATGAGTGTTAACTTACGTCAAACTTCTGGTCCAGTACTTGAACGCCCCGGTGATTTGGCTGCGTTGTTGACCAATCTGGAAGAAGGCGATGTTTTATTTATTGATGAAATTCATCGTTTGAGTGCCGTGGTGGAAGAAGTTTTGTATCCTGCCATGGAAGATAATCAATTAGATATCATGATTGGTGAAGGGCCTGCTGCTCGTTCCATTAAACTGGATCTGCCTCCTTTTACATTAATTGGTGCCACAACACGGGCTGGGTTATTAACGTCACCATTACGTGATCGGTTTGGAATTGTACAGCGACTTGAGTTTTATTCTGATGCTGATCTTACCCATATTGTCAGTCGCTCGGCAAATATCATGGGGATAAATATTGAACCACATGGTGCCAGTGAAATAGCAAAGCGTTCAAGAGGAACTCCGCGAATTGCCAATCGATTACTGAGACGTGTTCGAGACTATGCAGAAGTAAAAGCGGATGGTATTGTTAATATCGACATTGCTGATCGAGCGTTGAATATGCTGGAAGTCGATCCTATGGGATTTGATATGATGGATCGCAAACTGATGTTAAGTATTATTGAAAAGTTTGATGGTGGCCCAGTGGGCGTTGATAATCTGGCTGCGGCAATCAGTGAAGAAAAAGGGACGATAGAAGATGTGTTGGAGCCTTTTTTAATTCAGCAAGGTTATATTATGCGCACACCACGAGGACGGGTTGCGACAGATATGGCATATTTACACTTTGGCTTGCAAAAGACGAATTAATATCAATAATTTTAAAAACACGATATCCAAACTAATCAAATAAAAAAGAAAACTTTATAATGAGTGAATTTATCTGGCCTGTTAGAGTCTACTATGAAGATACTGACAGTGGAGGAGTGGTTTATCACTCCAACTATCTGAATTTTATGGAACGAGCCAGAACGGAATGGCTCAGAACAATGCATTTGGAACAAGATGAAATTGTAAATGAATACGGAATTTTATTTGTTGTGCACTCCCTATCTATTGATTATTTAAAACCAGCTCTTTTTAATGAAGCCTTGTTGGTGAAGACAAGAGTGCAAAAGTTGAGCAGGGCGAGTATTGTTTTTGAACAGTTTATTATTAGAAAAGATGATGAAGAAAATGAACAAATATTGACGAAAGGAATGGTAAAAGTGGTCAGTTTGGGAGTTGAACAAAACAGACCAGTCCCTCTGCCAAAGCCTGTTTATGAACAGTTTTCTAAAAGTGATCAGAGTTAGGGTGGAGTGACAACAGTCTTTCTAACTAAGTTATTTTTAATGTAGTCAACGGAACTACTCTATATGGAACAAGTTTAATGCATACAGATATGTCAATTCTTTCATTGGTCAGTGGCGCCAGCTTTATGGTTCAGTTGGTGTTGATCAGTCTTTTACTGATTTCCATTATCGCCTGGACTATGATTTTTCAGAAATGGCGAGTATTAAAAAAAGCTAAAGAAGAGGCCAATTTATTTGAGCGACGTTTTTGGTCAGGTGCAGACCTTGTCGATTTATATAAAGCATTAGCACAACGTAAAGATGCACAAGGTATGGCCAGTATTTTTGAATCGGGGTTTCGTGAATACGCTAAATTGCATAAACAACCCGGGATCGAAAATGAAGCGGTATTAGAAGGAGCCCAACGAGCAATGCGGGTGACTCTTAACCGCGAAGTAGACAGAGTCGAATCAGCCTTACCATTTTTGGCAACAGTGGGTTCAACCAGCCCTTATGTTGGTTTATTTGGCACTGTCTGGGGAATAATGAATTCTTTTCGAGCATTGGGACAGGTTGAGCAGGCAACTATGGCTATGGTTGCGCCTGGTATTGCTGAAGCTCTGATTGCCACCGCAATGGGATTATTTGCAGCCATACCCGCAGTGATTGCCTACAACCGTTTTTCCTATAGTGTTGAACGTTTAGAAGCACGATATGATGGCTTTATGGAAGAGTTTTCTAATCTCTTAAATCGCCAGGTACATAATTAATGGCCAGGAAACGCCGCAAGCCTATGGCTGAGATTAATGTGGTTCCATACATTGATGTCATGATGGTTTTATTGGTGATTTTTATGATCTCAACTCCTTTACTGACTCAGGGAGTTAAAGTTGAATTGCCACAGGCCAATGAAACCGAATCACTTGATCCTAAGCCTAGTGAGACTGTTATCGTTAAAGTGGATGAACAGGGACAGTACCATTTGACTATCGGTACTGGAAAAGAAAAGCCTGTGAATCGTGATGAGCTGGTTGAGCAAATAAAAAATAAACTACTGGATAAGCCAAAGCTCTCGGTTCTGGTTGCTGGTGATAAAGATGTTCGTTACTTGTTTGTTATGGATGTGTTGGCCTTACTAAGCCAGGCAGGTATTCCAAATGTAGGGCTTATGACCAAAGCCATAGAAGATAATCAGGCAATTTGATGATTATGAATTCCAGGTTAAGGGCTAAGTTTAAGTTTAAATCAAAGTCAAAATTAAAATTAAATTCTGATTTAAACTTTATGTCTAAAGTATGGTCTAAAGTATGTTTGACTGGATAAAAGAAAATTCGACTGCTTTTACAGTGGCTGTTGTGTTACATGTTATTTTCTTAAGTGTTCTCTTTGTTAATTGGCAAATGGATCAACCGAAGAAAATTGTAATGGAGCAAGGTGATGTTATTCAAGTCACGTCAGTTGATGCCAATTCTTATGATGCAGAAATAAAGAAAATAGAAGAAAAGAAACAAGCTGAAAAGCGTCTTGAGAAAAAACGAATTGAGCGAGAAGAGCGTAGAGCGAAAGCTTTGGAAGAAAAGAAGAAAAAAGAAAAAGCGGATAAATTAAAGCGAAAGAAAGAAGCAGAAGCTAAAAAGAAAAGAGAAGCTAAGAAAAAAGCTGAACAGGAAAAACAACGTAAAGAAACTGAGAAAAAACTTGCTGAAGAGAAACGCAAAAAAGAAGAAGCTAAACGCAAAGAAGAAAAGCTGAAAAAAGAAGAGCTCAGGCGTAAAGAGGAAGAACGAAAAAAGGCTGAAGAAGCGAAACGCAAGAAAGAAGAGCAACGTCAGGAAGCAGAAAGAAAGCGTAAAGCTGAAGAGGAAAAAAAACATCAGGCTGAGTTAAAACGTCAGGAAGAAAGGGCAAGGGCTGAAAGAGAGCGAAAAAGTAAAGGTATTGTTAATCGTCATGTTGCGATGATTGCTCAAAAGATTGAACGTAACTGGCGTCAACCACTGGATGCTCCAGCCAACCTGAAATGTAAAATTGATATTGTATTATTACCTAGTGGTAACGTGGTTTCTGTTAAAGTTGTGGAAAGCAGTGGTCATTTATCTTTTGATCGTTCAGTAGAAACTGCGGTTAGAAGAGCTTCACCATTGCCAGTCCCTTCGGATAGTGTTATTTTTAAACAGTTTGAAGTAATGAGGTTACGATTTGAGCCAGGACGCTAATAAATGAAATTAAATGCACGGTCATCGCTGTTTTTTTTACTATTTTCTTCTTTTTTATTGTTTGTTAATCAGGCGGCTGCGTTACTTGAAGTTGACATTACAGGTGGTTTTCAAAGTGCCACTCCGATTGCTGTCGTCCCTTTTTCGTGGTCACAGTCAGGCAAAGCTCCTGTTGATATTGCCGGTGTTGTCAGCTCTGACTTGACTCGTAGTGGTGTATTTTCCCCACTGAGTGTTAATCAGTTACCAGAGCGTCCCCAAATAGATGGAACGATTAATTTTCCACGTTGGAAAAATACCGATGCAGAAAATCTGGTTATTGGTCAAATCATTGCTGTTGGCCAGGGACGTTATGACGTAAGATTTAAAATGGTGGATATATTTACAGGTAAGAATAGTCTTGAATACCAGTATAATGTTGAAGGCAAAAATCTCCGCCGGGTTGCCCATCAAATTAGTGATAAAATTTTTCAAGAATTGACTCATAGCAGAGGCGCATTTGATACATTGATTGCTTATGTTGTGGTTAATAATGATATCAATGCAAAAAAACGAGTTTATACTTTAGCCGTTGCTGACTCGGATGGCTTTAATGAGCAAATTATTTTGAAATCCAGAAAGCCTATCATGTCTCCTTCATGGTCTCCTAATGGTAAACGGTTGGCTTATGTTTCTTTTGAAAAAGATCGTTCTGTGGTTTATATGCAGGAGCTTAAATCAGGCAAACGTAAAACTATTGCACAATTTAAAGGTATTAATAGTGCACCCGTTTGGTCTCCAGATGGTAAACGTTTAGCAATGACTTTATCTAAAGATGGAAATTCTGAAATTTATGTCATGTACATTGCTAGCGGTGTTTTACAACGTATAACCAATCATTATGGTATTGATACGGAGCCCTCTTGGTCACCCGATGGACAATCTTTGATTTTTACCTCTGATCGTGCGGGTAAACCACAAATTTATCAGATAATGATTAACCAGAGAGGACGTTCTGGCAGTCCAAAGCGTTTGACCTATGAGGGTAATTATAATGCCGGAGCTAGCTTTTCTCCAGACGGAAAGTCTCTGGTTTTCATCTCTCGTGATAGAGGTAGTTTTCGTGTCGCGACCATGGAATTAGCAACGCGTAATCTTCAAATTCTTACACGTTCTAAATTAGATGAATCACCTTCTTTTTCACCTAATGGTAAAATGATTTTATACGCAACTGAATTACGTGGTCGAGGTATACTTGAAGCAATTGCAGTTGATGGAAGTAATTCACCGCAACGTTTGCGTGTGTTGAGTGGTGATGTAAGAGAACCTGCCTGGTCACCCTATCGTAGTCGATAAATATAGGAATTAAATATTATGAACACCATTTTAAGTACATTTCTAAAAAAGAAACTCCCCGTTCTTTTGCTTGCAGCACCCTTTGTTTTTTTGACCGCTTGTTCGACCACAAGTGATGATTCTGCTGGTGATGGCAATAATGCTTCGGTTGAAGATAGAACTGGAGGTGGTAGTGGTTCTGGCGATGGTTCCTATGAAGGACAGACAGGTGGTTATAATGATTCAGGAATGAATGATGGTACTGCGGTGAATGGTCAAGCTTATAGTGGTGATCCTCTTTCAGATCCTAATAGCCCACTTTCAGTACGTACTATTTACTTTGAATACGATAGCATAACGATTAATTCTGAAGGGCAATTAGCATTGAATGCTCATGCAGAATATCTGTCTCTTAATCCTAGCAAGTCAATGATAATAGAAGGGCATACGGATGAAAGAGGTACACGTGATTATAACTTGTCATTGGGTGAACGACGAGGTAAAGCGGTTGCTGATTTCCTAACGGCATCGGGTGTTCAGGCTCAACAAATCGAAGTGAGAAGTTTCGGAGAAGAAAACCCAGTTGCCCTGGATCATAGTGAATCTGCATGGCAACTAAACCGTCGAGTAGAAATTCTGTATTAGTGATTTGAATGCAATAGCTTGAGAAGATGCAAGGGTTTATTGGCAAGAGTGCCTTGCTTCTTCTGTTAATATGCACTGGATATTCTTTATGATTTTATCTGAAACAAAACGAGTAGATTTTCTTTTCTCAGTTAGAGTACTGATCGTTATTCCTTTGATCTTAACTGGTTTTTTTATGCCAGTTTATGCTGAGTCTGAAGCTTATTACAAAAATCGTCCTTTAGATGTTCGAGTGGATAGACTGGAACGCTTGATGAGTTCACAGAAGCAACTGGAACTTCTTTATCGTATGAAGCAGCTTCAGGAAGAAAACCAGCAGCTAAGAGGCTCTTTAGAAGAACAAAGTAATGAAATTCATCTTCTTAAACAGCAACAGCGAGAATTGTATACTGATCTAAATCGACGCCTAAGTCAGATGGAAGGTAGTGACTCAAATACTGATAATAATGCATTATCTTCAGAACCAAACCTTTCACAGTCAAAAGATATTTTGATACCTAAAAAAGAGGACTTACCGGTCGTTCTTGATAAATCCAGCTACGAGCAGGCAAAGTATGGTGTGACTGAACGGGAAGAAATTGCTGTGACTCAGTCAGAGAACCAATCAGCAATTGAGCAGCCTACAGATAAAGCAATAAAGACCAAGCCATCAGTCTATAAAAAAATTCCTATGACTGAAAAACAGCAACTGGAAGAGCAAAAAGCCTATCAAAAAGCTTATGATGAATTGAGAGGACGTCGATATAGCAAAGCCAGAGATTCATTTATAGCATTTATTCAAAAATATCCTGGTGGGCGTTATGCGCATATTGCACAGTATTGGGTAGCAGAATCCAGTTATGCACAACAGAATTATGAGCAGGCTATTACCGACTATCAACTGTTATTGGATGTTTATCCTTTAAGTCCCAAAAAAGCTGAGGCAGAACTAAAAAAAGCTTATAGTTTTAATGAGTTGGGAAATAAAAAAATAGCTCGCCAAACATTAAATCAGCTGTTATTGAACTATCCAGATACGACTGAGGCAGGGCAGGCAAAGCGCTTATTAAAGCAATTATAAAAAGTTTTAAAAAAAATGTAAAAAAGCTTGCCATAAATAATAAAAACGGTAGAATATGCGCATCTTAAAGAGACGGCAATTACTATTAATGAGTTGTAATCTTCTTTAAATCAGCTTTAAGCTGAAGGGCCGTTAGCTCAGTTGGTAGAGCAGTGGACTTTTAATCCATTTGTCCGGGGTTCGAATCCCCGACGGCCCACCATTATTCTAAAAAAAAGCCCTGCAATTAATATGCAGGGCTTTTTTTTTGCTCAATTTTATCTCCACTTACGAGAAAAAAGCCTGTTTAAATAGAATTTCTTAGCTGATATTTTACGAATTTGTACTACACTACTATTCATATCATGTGATAGTATTGAGTCAGTATAAAGGCTACTAGCTTATTTTGTTTATTCTTTTTGTAGTAAAACATAAGCCATGATGTACAAAAAATAACTAAGGAATATATCATGCCGAATGAGTTTGGTTTGTTTGTCAATTTAGATTATGCCCATAAATCTCATGAAGAATGTTCTCAAACATGGCAGAATATTATGGATGCAATGCTTGGATATGGTTTCATGTTCAAAAAACGTGCGTTCGTTATTAACACTGACCAAACTCGTGATGAAATCTCAATAGATGTTAGACATCTGTTTGATGAAATACAGCTTAAGCAACCAAGTTTCTATAGTTTTATCATTGATTGTTATATTTTAAACTTGGAAAGCTGTAATGATTTGACCTTACCTGATACTAGTGAATCCATTGAAGTAGAAGATATTAGTTTGAGTGATTTAAATGTTATCGGCGTTGATTACGATTTATTATTTAAGCAAGACAAAGCGAAATAACTTATTTATCATTAAAAAACGGATGCTTTAAAGGCCCATAATTAACCTAATTATGGGCCTTTTTTATTAAGCAATTAATAATATTTAACTATATTAGAAAAAACTTATATAAATACTTGCTAATGTTTTCCCATCTCTATATAATCATACGCATACAAAGAAATTGAAAAGCATTTTTAAGCTATTAACGCTTTATCAATTCATTAATACAACATTGATGTAGAAAAAATGTTGTAAAAAAATTTCGTTATCACTTGATAACATTTAACACATAGATACAAACTATATTTATAAAATTTTTGGAGAGTATAAAATGAAAAAATTATTAATCGCTGCAGCAATCGTTGCTACTACTGCTTCTATGACTGTTTCTGCTTCTTCTTGGAACCCAATGGGTGATGGAAACAGCAACACTAACTGGAATGGAAACGGTTATAACAACATGAACAACAATGCTTATGGCAATGGCTATGGTAATGGTTGGGGCGACGGTTCTGGTGATGCGGATATGGACGGTGATGTTGAAATCACTATCAAGGCACGTGGCCGTGGTCGTGGTAAAGGAAATACTCGTGGTTCAGCTTATGGAAATGGTAACAGCAGCTACAATGGTTACAACAACATGGACAGCCGTTTTGATGGTCGCAACCACTATTCAGATAATGGTTATGGCTATGCTCCAGCTCCTATGATGCAAGCTCCAATGGCACCTATGGCTGCTCCAGCGCCAACTGCACAACAAAAAGCTCAGATGGAAGCTCATCAGAAGCGTATGCAAGCAATGCAACAGCAGCAGCAAGCTCAAATGCAAGCTGCTCGTAAAGCATACGAAGAGAGAATGAAGCAATGGGCTGCTCAAGCTCCAGTAGCACCAGCTGCTAAGTAATTTTTAGCTATCTCTCTTTATTTGATAAAGAAAAGGTAACTAAATTGCTACTAAAAAAGCCGTATCAGGAAGCTGATACGGCTTTTTTATTTGTAAATATTCTATTTACAGTAATTAAGAAAACAATTTTTTCATAATCCAGTTTTTATCTGCTTTTTGGATACTCTTAATAATTTCACTTGAATCGATACCATATGAGCCAAGTGGTAAGCTATTAATTATTTTAGGACAAACACCATTTTGAGCTTCAAAGGTGGATAAATCCAGAATTTTTAGAGTATTGACCGTATTTTTCTCACTATCTCTTAGAATCATAACCTTTGGCAACAGCCTATGATGTTCATTTTGTTCGACAATTACTGCAATTTCTTTTGAGTTTAACTCAATCAATGAACCCGCAGGATAAATGCCGATGGACTGAATAAATTCTTCAACTAATTCCTCTTGAAACTTATTATTTCTAAGCTTGTATAGATGTTCCATTGCTCGCGTTGCATCAAGAGAGTTATCGCTATTTCGTTGATTGGTTATTTTCTCATAGTAACAAACTAAACCGGCAATTTGTGCGGGTAAAATAATGTTATCCTGACTTAACTTCCGAGGGTAACCTGAGCCATCATATCTTTCACAATGTGAAGCAATGATTTCAATAATATTTTCTGAGAATTTTCCAATTATTTTTAGTAATTTAACTGAAATACTGACATGTTTTTGGTAAACAGAAAGTTCAGCTCCTTCTAAATGATCAGATTTTTCTAGTAGCTCTCTTGGGAGGCGAGCCTTTCCTATATTGGCAAGTAATACAGCAATAGATAATTCTGTCAGTTCTTTCTTTGGTAGAGATAAATACCGGCCAAATGCAATTGCCCAGATGGTGGCACGAATGGAACGATTATGGGTATGTGTGTCTTTTTCCTTAAGGCGTGAAAGCCACAAGAAAGCATCTGGGTTTCGAATAATGCTGTCAACCATGATACTTGCACTTTGATTGACTTTTTGTATATCAAAATATTTTCCCAACTCAACTTGTTTTAAGACTTCATTTGCTGTTTGAGTAATATTCTCATAAAGTTTATTTGCAGTTTTAAATTCTTTTTCAAAAGGTATTCGTTCAGCATATAATGTCTTTTCACGTTTAAGAACAATTTTATTTTTTTTGAGCTGGCTTCTTTCTGTTGTGGAAATTCTATTTGGAGGGGCGAATGTTGGTTCTATAGACTGTCCTGTCATTCCAGAAGTAGTAGGAGAATCCAGCTGACTAATATCAATATGCAATTTGGTTAAGTCAATATCGATATAGACAAAACGACATATTGACGAAAGTTTTTTTATATCTTCTAAATTTTGTAAATAAAATCCTTCTATAGGATAAGATGTTTCAATCCATGGGCGATCCAGCTTTGAGATATACATCCCCTGGGTAAGTGCATTGACATCTACTTTTTTGCTGTTTACGGCCATTTGCCTTCTCTATTAGTTAGTCATTTTAGTATAAATAAAAAAGTAAAAAAAGATGATGCATTAATCACATTTGCTAAAAGAACCATAGAATTAGCTCACATATTTAAGAAAATAATTGAATTCAATGAATATATTGTCTATATTTGAAAGGATTCTTGTCTATAAAATTATATATATTGATTTAATAATAAGATGTCAAATAAAGAAATACTATAAGAAAAGCCGCTTGTGATGGATTACACGGCAACGGAAATGGATAATTTTATAAATTCTATCAGTAATATCAATAAGTTATATTTGTAGGGGATGGTTGTGTTAAGCTACACTTATTTTGATATTGTTCTATAGAAGCTGAGGGTAACATGAGTCTCTCATGGATAATCGCATAATAAATGCCGTTTTATTAACGGATTCATCAACAATTGATGGCTTGATTTCCTCTTTACTGGACGGGGAACGCTTTAAAATTAAGGCCATTCATTCAAATGAAACTGATTATTTTCAGAAGATCATTGATTGTCATCCAGAGTTAATTTTTATTCGAGCAATGTTATCGAATATTGATGGTCTATCCGTTTGCGACCGAATTCGCTCACACCCCTCTTTATGCCAGGCTCGTCTGATTTTTATTTCATCAGACACTCTTAATAGAGAAAATGCCATTGATCACCGTGCAAATAAATTTCTACAACTACCATTTTCGCGTCAAGATTTAAGACAGGCTATTACCCCCTTATTTGAGCAAAAAACCAAGCTGCTATTGGTTGATGATAGTAAAACTTGTCGTCGATTGATAAAACCTTTTTTGGAACAGGAAGGTTATGAAGTCATAGAAGCTGATAATGGTGAGCAAGCTTTAAAAGTAATTCGTCAAATGAAGATTGATATCATTGTCAGTGATGTTGAAATGCCAGTTCTGGACGGGATCACACTTTGCCGAATTATTAGACAACAGGAAAAATTGTCAACTCCTGTTTTGTTGTTATCCTCACAACAAACAGACAAAGCCATATTGAGTGGTTTTAGTGCCGGTGCAGATGATTATATTATTAAATCTGATCATTCAGC
>JAPHSW010000233.1 GCA_026196615.1 Gammaproteobacteria bacterium
GGGAATATGCTGATCTTCTGCTTCACGTTTTCTCCATGTGAGAGCGGCTTCAAGACCATTCATTTCAGGCATTCTCATGTCCATAAAAGCAATATCGTATGAGTTTTGTGAGAGCTCTTCTACTGCTTGAGCTCCATTCAGGACACGTTTGGTTTGGTGACCAGCTTCTTGTAGAAAACTACTCAATACCATTGCGTTGATATCTTCGTCTTCAGCGATGAGGATTTTTAAGGAAATGTTTTGTAATTCACAGCATGGTGTTTTTTCGACTTGTATTTTTTCTGGCGAGAGAAGTGTTATAAGTTCATCACCAAGTCGTTCAAAATTAATGGGTTTGGTGATGTAAGCATCAAATAAAGTTCCGCCCAGTTGTTGTAGTTCTGATCGTTTGCTTAAAAAACATAGAAACACTTTTTGAGGCACTGTATGCTGCCCAAAATCTAAATCATTAATTTTTCGAGCAAGCTTTAATGGTGCGTGTTGATCCCGTCCAGAGGATAACAGAACTAAATCAAAAGGAGTATCATGCTTAATGGCTTGTTCAAGCCCATTGAGTAATTCGGTCTCGGTATAGAACCGCTCAACAATCAGGCCAAAATAACTGCAATAGCTTTCCAGAGTTTCATAGAGAGCATCTTTGCAAGTGATAACTGCCACTCGTTTACCAGTAAATAATTGTTTATAGCGCTCTTCAATATTGCCATGTTTTTCAATAGGCAAAGATAGTTGAAACCAGAAATGACTTCCTTTACCTAAAACACTATTGACACCTATTTTTCCACCCATGAATTCGACTAGTTGTTTGGAAATAGTTGTACCTAGACCTGTACCACCAAATCGATGAGTTTGTAGATTTTCAGCCTGAGTAAAACTATCAAAAATTCTCTTTTGTTGCTCTTTGTTGATACCTATACCAGTATCAAAAATATCAAAATTTAAAGTAACATTGTTAGCTATTACAGGAGTTGAAGGATCATGCTCAAGAGATTTTTCAGCAGTTACTCTTAAAGTGACTTCACCCTCCTGTGTAAATTTAATTGCATTACCTACCAGGTTAAATAAAATTTGTCTAATGCGTTGACTGTCACCAACGACATAGGAAGGAACGTTGGGATCAATATACACTATAAAATCTAAGGCATGATATTCAGCATTAGGTGAAAGGACTGCTATGACTTCATTAATCGTATGGTGTAAGTCAAAAGTACCATCTTGTAGCTGTAGTTTATTGGCTTCAATTTTTGAAAAGTCGAGAATATCATCAATGAGTGCATGCAATGACTTTGATGCATCCAATAATGCATCAGTATATTCTCGTTGCTCTTTATTTTGTTCAGTTCTTTGTAATAAGTGAGCAGTACCTATAATGCCACTCATGGGAGTGCGAATTTCATGGCTCATTGTTGCAAGAAAACTGCTTTTAGCCCGTGTTGCCTGTTCGGCAGCTTTTTTGGCTTTGCGTAATTTCTGGAGCATAGAATGCAAATAGAGTGGCATGGTAATAAGAACAAATAATTGTGCAGAACTACTTAAAGGATGGGTGGACCAGGTGTTTTCAATAAGTAGGATGTAATTATATTCAAAGAGTACCAGTATTACAGCGGCCAGTAAAAAACTTGAACCATAACGTGTACCATAGGCGATATAGAGCCATATATAAATTAAAATAAATTCACTGCCACCACCTCCTGTTAGAGTGATGGAGTAGCTGGTACAGGTAAAGTCAAAAGTTAATGTAATATATCTTCGAATATTACAATCAGGATTACGAAAGATATCAAGGCCAAGTATCAATGTAATAATAAAGAAAAATGAAGCAAAAGTATTATACTGGTTTTGAGTAATAGAAAATTCACCGCTGGACATCCCAACCCAGACATAAAGTGCAATACATAGCCCAAGACTAAAGCGGATAACAAAAGAATAAAAATCTTTTGATTGTTTAACGGTTGAATATGAATATAGTTTCATGAGTTATTTATTGTAAGTTGACCAGAAGTTTAATAGGATCATTCAGCTCTATGTTAAACTTGAGCTTAATGGCTTATCGTTCTGGTCACATAAAATTCCATTTAAGGTGGTTAAATTTTGAAGCTGCGTATTAGTGTCATCAGCCAGTAAACTATAGAGTTTATAGAATATTTTTACTTAATCGGCAACAGAAGTAAATTAAAAACCTTATTTATTACAATGCAATATAAGAAAATATGAATCACATTACAATTACACCTGAAAATAAATGTAGTCACTGTCCTGGCACCAAGTGTTGTCAATACGTTACACAACAAATCGATACCCCTAAAAAGAAAGATGATTTTCAGTTAATGCTCTGGCAAATTTCTCATGCAAATGTTGAGTTTTATAAGGATGAAGATGGCTGGTTTCTTATGTTTATTACTCCCTGCCAACAACTTCAAAATGACGGGGGCTGTGGTATCTATGAAGAACGCCCTGATATTTGTCGTGAATATTCTAATGATTATTGTGAATTTGACTCGCCTGCAGAAGAAGGTTTTGAGCTATATTTCAGGACATATGATGAGCTAATCATTTATTGTCGTAAACGTTTTAAGAAATGGGATAAAAAACTTAAAAAAATGGAAAAAGCAAATTAAGTAAAGTTTAATTTTATTTCCTACTCTGATTTATTCTGTATTGATCTTAATCGGTGCCATCCAACAAAATTAAATGAACCTACTACTTCTTTTCTCTCAGGATTTTATTACTTCTAATCGAGTGCGATTAACTGACCATCGCTTACAACATCTATTATCTGTTAAGAAGGTGGAAATTAACGACATACTGGAAGTGGGCTTGTTGAATGATATGGTTGGACAGGCTCAAGTGATCTCTATAGATAAATATCAAGTGGAATTAGAAGTGTCACTATCTAAAGAGCCGGTAACTCCTTTAGATGTTAATCTGATTCTTGCTTTGCCCAGGCCTAAAATGTTTAAACGTATTTTACAAACCATCAGTGCTATGGGGGTTAAACAACTGAACTTGATCCATTCCGCTAAAGTTGAAAAAAGTTATTGGCAAAGTCCCTGGCTTGAAGCAGAAAAAATGCAACAGCATTTATTTTTGGGCTTAGAACAATCTAAAGATACAATTATGCCAGAAGTTAAGTGTTTCAAGCGATTTAAGCCGTTTATAGAAGATATTGCCCCCTCATTAATTTCTGATTCAAAAGCAATTGTTGCCCATCCAGGTCGTGGCTCTTTATGTTTTAATGAGTCGTTGAAAAACTGCAAACAAACTATTACCCTGGCAATTGGACCAGAGGGTGGTTTTATTGACTATGAAATTGATCTGTTTGAACGGGCAGGTTTTCAGAGTTGTCATTTAGGTGACCGGATTCTCAGAGTAGAAAATGCGATTCCAGTACTATTGGGTCGACTTATTTAGAAGCTGACTCTTGTTTAGTTTATTAGAAAATTTAATTATTTGAGAAAAAATAAAGATGCATGAAATAAAAATGTTTATTATCCAACTCTCTCAATGGCTATACCCCTGGTTGGGAGAGATTTCTATGGCAATTATGGCCACCTTGCTGGTGATTTATGGTGATACTGTGAATCGTATAATAAAGCGACAGATTATTGGTTTACATTTTGTTTTACGAACTTTGATTTTTATTTTAGTGTGTGCTTTTGGTTATGGCGCTTTGCTTATTTATGCCACTCCAGTTTTAGCTAAGCTATTGGCCTCGGTTGGTATGGTCTACCTGGGACCATTAGTTTTAGGTGTCTTAATTACTCTGGGTATTATTGCAGAGAAAAAGAATAGAATATAAAGCATTATTTGAAAGGCAATTCCAATGTGTTTTAAGGCATTATTTCCTCAAAAGAATGAATTGCTTGAAAATCTCCTACCTCTTTTAAGCCTGCTTTGCTATCAGGCTTATAAATAGCGAGTAAATGCTTAATGCCATACTTTTTTGCTGAACTAAGAGCGACTAAATTATCATCAATCAACAGAGTTTTTTGTGGGTTATAGTTCTCTAAGGTTTTAAGTTCCCCCCAGAAGTTCTCTTCTTCCTTTGGGATACCCAATTGATGAGCGCTGATAACATGATCCAGTAAACCTGATAGTGATGTGTTTTTCATCTTTAGCTCAAGGCTTTTTTGATGAGCATTGGTTACCAGTACACGTCGTTTACCTGCTTTTTTCAGGTTTTCAAGGAATTCAACAACAAAAGGATGTATCTGGATGAGGTGTTTTACTTCTTCTTTGAGCAGAGCAATATCAAGGTCAAGTTCCTTAGTCCAATGGTCGATGCAATACCAGTTGATTGTACCTTCTATGGATTTAAACAGAGGAATAAGCTTATCAAGAGCTTCCTGTTTGGATAGTCCATTTTTTTCGGCATAACGCTGTGGTACATGCTCAAGCCAGAAATGGTTATCAAAGTGGAGATCCAGTAAGGTGCCATCCATA
>JAPHSW010000107.1 GCA_026196615.1 Gammaproteobacteria bacterium
ATAAATAATATTAATGATAAAACCGAAAATATAATCAGTTGTAGCTATTCTCCTTGGTATTCATCAAACTATCCAGATGAGAATGGACAATGTCCAAAAGTTTCTAATACTTTTCTTGTTAAAACACCTGGCTTTATCAAACAACTACCAATAGAAGATGTCATTGTCACTCTGGAGCTTGAACAAGTTCAACCCTTAGATTTATCAGTTGAATTAATTTCTCCTTCTGGGACAAGAAGTCGTCTAGCTTATTCTCATGATTCAAACACCTTTAGTTCTAGTGGTTCTGATTTAAAGTGGGATTTTCTTAGTAATGCTTTTTGGGGTGAGAATCCTCAAGGTACTTGGCGTGTTGAAATATATTCTAAAGCTGGAAACATTCGTTATCCAGGAAAAATAAATAGAGTAAAATTATCACTTCGTACTGGAAAGTTATTATAATTTAATCTAATTGATTAAAGTTTCCTCTTTTTTGAAGGAGACTTTCTTAGAGCTCTGAGGAAAGTCTCATTTTCCAATACATGCTTTAGCTATATTTTAATAATTCATTTTTAATATTTTTGCGAGCTATTAATTCATAGGTCTCACGAAAAGTATCAGTGTGAAAAATGAATTCAGAATTCACAAAACTCTCAAGTATCTGCTTTCTACCGATAATATATTGTCCAGCTGGTAGATAAGAATATTCTTTTCTTATCATGTCTGAATAATGTTCATAAATAGCATTTGATGTACCAAGTATTGCTAAATCAATATCTATTAAATATTTTTCATCATTTGACGTAGGGACTGATGGATGTTTAGTAGACATAATAATCTGTCTAACTTTATCAATTTTATGAGTCTCAAACCCCAAAAGAGATAACATATTATCAGCATATTCTGCACTTAATTCTTCATTGTTTAACATTTTAGGTTTATAAATTACATCATGAAGCCATAATGATATTTCAAACTCATCAGGGTGTTCAATTTTGTTGTAATTGTTGTCAAATAAACTAAGACAGAAATCTATGTGTTCTAATGTATGATAAAACCGATTATTTTCACCATAATGTTGTGCAACTTTATAAAACTCTTCTTTAGATTTTTTAAACTGGAATAGCTTTTCCCATCTTTTCTTTAATGTATTTATTTCCATATGGAATTACTTACCCAATAGTTTTTTTATTTATCTGCTAACAATTAAATCTACGGAAACACGTGTATTAGGCAAATATAATTCCATATTTCCAAATCAATTTATAATGATTATACTCATAAGTGGAGCAAAGAATGTAAGTTATTTCTTAAAACATATTTATATTCTATAAATTATCAAGATAAGTATGTGACTACTCTGGATAAATAATTTTATATGAAAATTTAATAATCTCTAATAGAGATATGGATTAAATTGCCTGGCTAGCGAATATGTAGGGAGTGAAAATTAAGGTATTCTGCTTCAGAAATGCTGATATCTCATATACAATAACCCATTATTTTCTACACTCAAGGTTTTTCTTTGAAAAAAGACAGTTAAAAAGTTGGTAATCTATTGAAAATAAAAGAATATACCTTTTTTAATGTTAATAAACTTACAATCAATTCTATTAATTAACAAAATGATAACAAACTTACAATTTAAAGCGTTACGGAAATTCTTTCAGAGTTATTCTTCTAAAATACAAGAACTTGAGAATTATAAGACCAAATTTGAAGAAATTCTAAAAAAGGAAAGTAGTCCGCAACAACTAGATAATCTTATTGATCTATACCATGAAATTTATCCAGTCTTTGAAAAGGAATTATGGGAGTCTGATTATTTTGATGACATGCTTAAGCTCTATCAGAACTTGTTTCAGGAACAAGAGCTATTAATTCAGGAGTCTAAATTTGGCTCCAACCATAAGAAGCAATATGATTTTATTTTAAGTATTCCTATTGCCGATAGACCTGAGCATTTAAGAGGTTGTTTAGAAAGTATTTATCAGCTTTGTTCTCTTTATTCTTATGGTGGTTATACAAGTTCAGAAACTGGCAATGGCTTTTTTAGTAAAATCACCGTGGTTATTGTAGAAGACAGTAAAGAACCACAACATATTGAAAAAGATATTGAATTAGCTCTTGAATACACACAAAAGGGTTTAAGGGTCCATCATTATGGTCTTGAAGAACAATACCAGTTAATGATGGAAATCCCAGAAGGTATTCGTGAAGAAGTGAGTTCGATTATTGGTGATCCATCCACTGAAAAATTTTTCCATAAAGGACAGGCGGTTACACGTAATTTAAGTTATTTAAAAGCCTTACAGCTGACGTCCTTAGATGAAATGCCGAATAAAGATGATGTTTTGTTTTATTTTGTGGACAGTGATCAGCAATTTCGTGTGAATCGAACTACTGCAAATGGAGATGAGTATGTTTATGGGCTGAATTATTTTTATTATATTAATCACCTCTTTTGTAATAAAGATATTGCCATGCTGACAGGTAAGCTTGTTTGTGACCCACCTGTTTCACCTTCCGTTATGTCAGGTAATTTTCTGGATGATATTATTGCTTTTTTTGAACAATTATCTGAACAGAAGCCAGAGGGAAAGTGTCATTTTCATCCTGTTTCTAAAGTGAAACCTGATGATGCAGCATATCATGATATGGCCCATCTTTTTGGACTTGGAACACTTAGAAAGACATATGATTATTGCTGCTCTATGCAGACCAAACATGATCATGTTGCCTGTTTAAAAACGTTCTCTAATCGTATTAACTATTTCTTTTTTGGTGAACATCTAACTCGGAAAACTTATTTTTCTCATATGGGGCCATTTACTGATATTACACCCGCAAGAACAATCTATCCTGGAAATTATATTACGACGTTTGATGGACTGAAATATATTATTCCATTTGGAAAACTTCGACTAAGAATGTCGGGGCCAACAGCGGGAAGGTTGATTCAATCTGAAATAGGGGAGCGTTTTGCTTCTGTTAATTTACCCATGTTACATGCACGAACCTTACAGAGTGATTTTAAAGATGAGTACCGCCCAGGAGTAGAGGATAATCTTAATCATATTGATTTAACTGATGAGTTTGAACGCCAGTTTTTTGGTGATTTGATGTTGTTTACTGTAGTTAGATTGTGTAAGTCAGATATTGATATTAATGACTATAATGTAAAAATTTTATCAGATACATTTGCTATTGTTGAAGAAGAATTACTTGAATTATACGAACAAAAACATAATAACGTTTTACTTAAATGTGATGCTCTTACTGAATTGCTTAATAATAAAAAGTTTTGGTGGAACCAGAATGATGAATTGACAGATTCGATGACTCAAGTCCACCAATTTATAAAAAGTGTTCAATATAACTTTGATGAACAGTCGAATGCTTATCAGCAAATTCAATCAGAGCAGAATAGACAAACTCGAATTAAAAAAATGATATCATCACTTTTAGCTTATAGAAATGACCGGGATGCATGGGATAAAATGCTGGTGTTATTGGCAGAAAAGAGTGAGTGTTAAAAAGTCTCTTTAATGTGTTCTATCTATTACTTATAGCATTTTATTAAACAGTATTTACCAGTATTTTGGATAATGTCGTTGACTTGAAAGGTTGTTATAAAATAAGGCGACTAGTATCAATAATAGTGCGCCAATCAGTGTTGGCATAATTAAAAAATCCCAATTTGCTGCGACAAGAAAAACGATAAAAGGATTAGAACCTGCTGGTGGGTGAGACACCCTTAATAATTGCATTAATGACAAAGCAGTAGCTAGTGCAAGAGCCATGCTCCACCATTCTGGGCTGACCATGTGAAAGAATACTAAACCAGATAAGGTTGAAATCAAATGTCCACCTATAACGTTTCGAGGTTGAGCAAAAGGTGTATCGGGCAGTATAAATAAGACAAATATTGATGCACCAAAAGAACCAAGTATTAGCGGTTGTTTGCTATAAAATGCTAAGGCTGAAATTATTGCTGCGGCAAGAAAAGCGCCCAGCCAGACAAAGCTAATATCTGTGAAATTGGCACGAGATGGCAAGGGGGCGCTTTGACCCATAAATTTTTTTATATATGACATAATAATAACTCTTTGAATAAATTTTGAAAATTTTATTTTTAATAAAATAGAGGAGTTGTAATTTTAAAGATCAATTTTGATCTTTTTTTCGTGATGCTCTAAACGGTAATGCAGATGTTAATTTTAAACCATGTTTGATTGTGAATCGCCATGCACGTTCAGCATCTTTAAGATCTGTTACTGTATTGTGATCTTTCCATAATAGTTCAACTGTCCCAGTTAGCATTAATAAATCACCGGATTCAAAATCAATAAAGACTAAACCAGCTTTAGGATTGATAAGAAAGTTACCTAAGGTATTAAAATGATTATTTCCAGAATAATCTGGAATGGTTAGTGTATTTTTTTCTACTTTAATAAAGCCTGGATGCCCACCACGATGTGATACATCAACACCTTCTTTTTCAGGAGCTTCTTGTGTTGGTAAATAACTGGATACAAAAAAAATATCTGCATCTTCAATTAATTTTTTATCAACTGGATTGATATTGATAAATCTTGAAATTTTTTGATTATCAATGGAGATATCTGGATGACGAACAAATTCAATTGATCTTTCCTGAATATATTGTGGACAATTACCAAATGCGTGATCAACCTTTATTGAAAAGCCGTTTGGTTTGACTTCGTAAATGCGTCCGTTTAGGCGGTTTCTTCTTTTACTACTTAGCTCGATTCCAAGCAATCCTAACTGAGCCCCTATTTTTATTGAGTCTTGCAAAGGATCTTGACAAATTATTTTGCTATTAATGTGTAAAATATTGCGCTCAGGTGAATTTAAAAAACCAGGCTTTCCTGAAATGATTGAAGCCCAGGGCCAACCTTCATTATCGATGCTACCCGCTACCAGGAAAGGGAGCTGAGTGTAGAATATACGATGTTGATCTGGCATAAAAGAGGTAATAACATGACGGCCAATTTTTTCCATGGCCTCGCGTTTGCCAATACGGGTTTGAATTTCTTTTTCACCATCATGAAATGGGGACATGATGTGGTGTGTTCCAGTGAACATATTAAACATCCTCTTATTTGCTTAGGCTAACAAACCTACGTTAGTTACTTGCATTGCAACAAAATATTTCTGGTTTTCTATTGTCTTTAATAAGCGGCGGACATTTGAATAAGGTTCCAGGGATATTCCACCCTCAGGTGCATGGGCGATATAACTATAGATTGCAATATCAGCAATACTGAGTTGATTACCCACTAAGAACTCACGATCTTTTAAATGAGCTTCTAGTTTATTCAGTGCGTTAATACCGATTTGATGGACATAATCAACATCCAATGGTGCATTGAAAACATTAATCAATCTTGCTGCAGCAACACCAAAAGCTATTTCACCCGCGGCCATAGTAAGAAAGCGTTGTACTTCAGCTTCCTGTTTAAAGTCTGTTGGTAAAAATGATGGAGCGTATTTTCTAGCTAAATAAACAAGGATTGCATTTGAATCAGTGACAACCGTATCACCATCTTCGATAACGGGTATTTGGCCATCGGGATTTAATGATAGAAATTTTTCTTGTTTGTGTTCACCGCCAGCTAGATCAACATTGACTATTTCATAAGGAATACCAGCAAGGCTGCAAAATAAAATGACTCGGTGTGAGTGCCCGGAAAGGGGAAAGCTGTGTATAACTATTGAATTTGACATGTGATATCTCTCCTAGTTATTTAATTGTGTGAAATAAAGTTTAACTCCGACTTAATAAGAAGACAATATGCATTAATTGTGAAACATAATGTACAATATGTTCATAATTAAGATTCAATAGGTCGAGGAATGAGAAAGTGGATACGATTGTTGGTATGAGAGCTTTTATTGCAGTAGCAAGACAGCAATCCTTTACTGCTGGTGCTAAGGCATTGAATATCAGTACAAAATTAGCCAGTAAATACGTTAAGCAATTAGAGCAACACCTTGGTGCTCAATTGCTTAATCGCACAACACGTAGTGTGACACTCACCGAAACGGGACGTGTTTATTTTGAACGAAGTACGCAGTTACTCGATCAATTTGATGAACTTGAAGGTGTGATTCAAAAGCGTCAATCTGAATTAGCTGGAAGCATACGAATTACAGCACCTACTGCATTTGGTAGTATTCATCTTGTTGAGGCCTTACAGTCTTTTCAATCTTCACACCCTAATATATCTATTGATTTGCACCTTTCTGATCAACACATTGCCATTGTGGAAGAGGGATTTGATCTTGCCATTCGTTTTGGCAAACTAAAAGATTCAAATCTGATTGCACGTAAATTAATGAGCATGCGAGGAGTTTATGTCGCATCTCCAGACTATCTTGCTGACTATGGTCAACCAAAACATCCAGATGAACTTGTTGCTCATAATTGTATGATACAAAGAACATCAGATGATCCTCATCATTGGCTATTTAATATTGATAATAAAACTATTTCTGTTGAGGTGAGTGGGTCGTTTCAAGCAAATTCACCTATGGCCATTGCTAAAATGGCTGTGGGTGGTTTGGGTATATGTATGTGTCCCATGTATGTTGTTTCCCCTGATATTGAGAATGGAACATTAAAAGTTTTGTTTGAAGAATACGAAGTGACGAAGTT
This sequence comes from Gammaproteobacteria bacterium, assembly GCA_026196615.1. GTDB lineage: Bacteria > Pseudomonadota > Gammaproteobacteria > GRL18 > GRL18 > GRL18. The sequence continues at coordinate 6,662 of JAPHSW010000107.1, forward strand.
TAATCTTTATGCTGTTTATCCTCCGAGTCGTCACTTGACTGCACGAGTAAGAACTTTAATTGATCATTTAGCTCACATTATATCTGATACATCTGAGACATTCTCAGCGATGAATTGAAGGTTCTAGACGTATTACAAAGAGATGTTTTGTCAAGCTTAGTATAAATTCCTTGGAAGAAGTTTTTGTCTAATATCTGATTTGATGACTTACCAAATTTAATCACAAAATATGTAAAGTTATTTATTTCTTGAAATTAAGATGATCATCTTATATTATAAAAATAAGATGGTCATCTGAATATTTTAAAGGAGAATGAAATGAAAACAATTTTAGTGATTGGAGCAAATGGATTTGTTGGTAGTCATGCATTAAAAAGTCTATCTCAGGTGAATGATATTAGGTTGATTGCTGCCTGCCGTAATAAAAGCAAACTGGACCCAAACTTTCAGGGTGAAGTAAGAGAAGGTGATTTACTAGACAGTCAGTATTTATCAAAGCTATTGAACGGTGTTGACGTTGTTTGTAATGCCATGGCCTGGACATCATTATGGTCACATTCAAATCAGTCCAGAATCTTACATTATGAACCGACAATTGCTTTGATTGACCAATATATTCAAAGTAATGCCAATCGATTCATTCATATTAGTACCACTTCTGCAGCTTCTCCGGAAAATTCTACTGATAGTATGAGCCTGGGAATTAAGAGAAGTTATTGGCCACACTTATGCAATGTCATTGATATAGAAAATTATATACGTGAACATGCTTCAAGCGAAAAAACGATGATCAATCTGCGTCTGGGTATTTTTGCTGATGCTCATTATTCATTGGGTATTTTGCCTATTTTAATCCCCAGGCTTAAAACTCACCTGGTTCCCTGGGTTGCTGGAGGGAAAAATAGCCTGCCGATAATTGATGCTCGTGATATTGGTGAAGCATTAAAATGTGCTGCGATTGCCGATGGGTTGGAAGCTTATGAATCTTTTAATGTTGTTGGAAAAGAAATACCGCACATTCGTGAAGTGATTGAATTTTTGCATAAGGAGTATCATCTGCCTAAACCACATTTTAATGTGTCGTTTAATGTGGCCTATGCCTTTGCCTGGTTGATGGAAAAAATCAACCCTATTGTGCCATGGGAACCGTTGATTACGAGAAGCGTTGTGCACTTATTAGAAGAAACAAATGTTAACAATGAAAAAGCAAAAAAAAGATTAAATTATATACCTCGATATCATTGGCAAGATGCAATTCGGATGCAGATTAACGAAATGAAGCTTAAACAAAAAAAGGCAATGAGTATGGCAAGACCCATACGATAGTTTGGGTTGCATTCAATGATCAAAGCCGATATTGTACGGTTATGCGTGCACGAGAAAAAACAGAACAGATAAAGCTGGTCATAGTTAAAGCAACAGACGAGTTGTTATATCACAAAAGTTATAATCTTATGTCTTTCAGTGATATCGCGGAAGCTTCTGATATTCCACGAGGTAATTTGAATTATCACTTTAAAACTAAAGACGATATTCTATTGGCGGTGGTTGCATATCGTGTCCAACAGATGAATAAAATGCTCTCTGATTGGGACGCATCAATTAATTCACCACTTGAACGTTTACTTCGTTTTGCTCAGATTCCACTAAATGAAAAAAATAATGTGGTACAGCATGGTTGTCCTATTGGTACATTAAATCAAGAATTAGGTAAAGTTCAGCCAGAGCTAAAAGCAATTAGCAAACAGCAATTTGATGTTTTTAAACAGTGGCTTATAAAACAGTTTTCTGATTTTGTCCCTGGACAAGATGCCCAAAAACTCGCTGTTCATATGCTGGTAAGAAGTCAGGGATTAAGTGCTGTGGCTTTTATAGAAGAAGATAAAAAAATAATAGAAACTGAAGTTAAAGCGATCGAACAATGGCTAAAAAGTCTTTGAGAGGTAATTCAGTTATGGTGTTTTTTGATATTTTATTGATTGAATTTGATCCTATTTATACAAAGGTTACTCAGTGAATATTGAATTAAGGCTGGAGATAAAACCTGAATTAAGTTCTGAGTCTAAGTTCGAAATGACTATCATGAAGGCTCATCTGTTTGACACTGAAATTGGCCGCCGTCTTTATGCTGCTTTGCCCGTTGAGGTAGAACTACAGACATGGGGTGATGAGTCCTATGGATCTATTGGCATAGACCTTGGCGAGGAAAATCCTATTGCAATGATCCCACCAGGTGGAATTGCCTACACAAATCAAGGTGACTATCTCTGTTTGTTTTATGGTCAGTGTCCAGCATGGCCGGTTGAACATGTTGGTGAAATATTGGATGAACAGTGGAAGAAACTTCGAACACAACAAGCTCATCGTGTTCGAATTATAGTTGCTAATAAATAGTCGAACCTGAATAAATCATAGCACTTTGATTTGTAAGGATATATTCTTTCATTACAGGTGCTAAAATTGCAAGTTTTTGATATAATATAG
>JAPHSW010000003.1 GCA_026196615.1 Gammaproteobacteria bacterium
ACTCTTCAAGTAGAATGGCCGTACGTCCATCAGGGGCGACTTCTGTTTCACCACTTAAAATAAACTTGTAGGTAAGAGCAGAAGCAAAAGTTGTCATGATAAAAAATAAAAGCCAGCCCAATTTTGCCATTTAATGAATGCCTTTTTCATTTAACACTTTGCCATATTCCTTATCTGTGCCATTAATATGTTCTATAAGCCAAGCTTTAAGAAACTCTAGAGTTTTAACAACAGTGACATCTGCATCTTTTTTGTATTCTTCAATAAATTCGTTGACCTTACCAATGAATTTTTCGTGCTGCAATTTATGAGCATCAAAATCTGCATAGTCATTGTCTTCCATTAATTTTTCTTCTTTTTTGAAGTGAGTTTTTGTATAGTCAACTAATTCGTCCAGAGCTTTTTCCTCAAATTCTTTGCCAGTGTAATAATTAACCGCAGTTTGTAACTGATTGATCAAATTCAATAGTTTTTTATGATCATTATCCATTTCTTCAACGCCAACACTGTATTCATCTTTCCATACTAAATAGCGGCTACTGGCCATTTTATTATGAATAAAAGGAATTGCTATTACGACCACAAGCATAATCCAGGGTAAAGGATGTGTAGGGCCCATTAAAAAGCCCAGACCAACCATGACAATTGCTGTAACTGTTAATAGAACTACGCCAAAAGTGCCTAGAGTTCTGAACATTGTTTTCTCCTAAAGGTTTTTCAAAATAGATACTCACTCTTCAGTGACTGGTGCCTTCTTCCAGGTGAGTCTTATTATAAACATTATATTTACCAGAAGGTTTTTTCATCGGCAAACGAGTCACTTCTTTTAGTGTTTGGGCATTATAAACAATAATGGCGCCATCGTCTTCCCATATACTCAGTAGAGCATATTTTCCATCTTTGGTGAATTCAACATGCGCTGCTGTTTTTCCCGGTACGGGTTGTAATGTTTTGATAATTTCTAGTGTCTGTTTGTCAATGATATGCACTAAATCTTTATGAGGGCCAAAAAAGACATCAACCCAGGCATAGGGGCTTTTTTCATGACTGCGCATAAAAAAACCAGGTCCTTTTGTTTTTATCTTTTTAATGGTTTTCCAGTTCTCAGTATCAATAATAGAGACAATACTTTCTTTGATGTTGGGTGTGGCAATGATACGTGTATCTTTGTATTTCCAACTGATACCTGAACTTAAATGAGGCATTCCAGGTAAATCAATATCGCTAATCTTACGGCCAGATGCAATTTTAATGACCTGACCGCCTTGAGGTAAACGCTCGCCCTTTGGACGAGCAGCACCAATAATTTGTGTGTAATCCTGATTGAAGAAAAAATCATCTAAGAAGTTCTTCAATTTTAAACGACGAATGCTAAAAGGTTCACCGGAATAATTGGGCATTTCATATCGATAATCATGAACAAATATTTTCTTATCAATGTAAGGAATTTCCCAAACTTCAGGAAAATCTTTTAAAGCCAATATAAAGCTTTTTCGAGGTGCTGCAGTATAGACGGCACTGACTCGTGAACTTTCACCCGCCTCATTAACAACAGGTATTACTTTGACAGGGGAGAGATCAAGAGCATTTAATATGACAGCAGTATGAGGTAAAGTGTTACCCACTATGATGAATTTGCCATCATCTGAAACCGCCAGATTTCGAGTATTAATACCGACACGAATATCAGCAATGACTTTCAGATTATAAATATCGAATTTGGTGATCCAGCCGTCACGAGAAGCAAAATAGACATATCGGCCATCTTTGGAATATTTAGGACCACCGTGTAAGGCATTATGAGTTTTAAGACGAAAAATGGGTTTGAATTTATCGCCATCAAGCAAAGTTACGTGATGATCACCAATTTCAACCACTAAAAAAAGGTTTTGCATATCTGCTTCAAAGACAGGCTTATTTCCAAGTGATTCAGGGGGATTTGATATCTTGTGACTCTGTTTAATTTCTGCCATGTCCCACTTAGGTGAATGAGCAGGTTTGGTATAAATATAATCGACAAGAATCTTAATTTCAGCATCAGATAATGAGGTATTGAAAGCAGGCATCTGAGTAGCTACACGACCATTTTTAATAACTAGAGTCGCTGCTTTAGGTTTCAGACGTTTGAAACTTTGTGGGATAAGTGGGGGACCAACAATACCTAGCCTGTCTTCACCATGACAGCTTGCACAATGTTTACTGAATAATTGCTTTTCAGGTAATTGTTTTGATGTTTCTTTTGTAGTCATTGCTTCGTTGGCAATCGTTCCCATGGTAGGAGTTTTTTGAATGTCTGCATGGGACATATCGGCAAAAGTCATCATACTGGACAAAAGAAACAGTAAAGTGATTGAGGTAGAAAAAAGGCTTATTTTCATAGAGTTGTATTAAATTTGAGAGTTAAATTAAATTATATCCCTGGACAATAATTGCACCATTGATATTTATCAAGAAGGAAATGACATATATTATTACGGGTTCAATTTTATCACCCTAAAAAAATACGACTTTCTTTGAGATTTTTATCGAAATGATTCTCTAACCAGGTGAAGAATAAGTGCTGATCAAGTGGTTTACTTACTAAATATCCTTGAATAGTATCACATCCCAGTTCTTGTAGGCTATTATAGATGCCTACATGTTCGACGCCTTCAGCAACAACATTCAGTCCAAGATTATGACCCAGCTCAATGGTTGAACGAACAATTACATCATCACTTTTATTCGTATCGACTTCCATGACAAAAGACTTATCTATTTTTAACTCATTGACAGGAAATTTTTTCAAATAAGCCAACGAAGAAAAGCCTGTGCCAAAATCATCAATTGAGAGGTAAACTCCCATTTTTGAAAAAGCGTTTAAAACATCTAAAGAGCGCTCCGGATGGCTCATCATTGCACTTTCAGTAATTTCAAGAATGATGTGTTTGCTGTCCATTTGATACTTTTCTAGACAATTACTGACAACAACACACATTTTATGATTTCTAAGATTCTGCACTGAAAGGTTAATAGAAACATTGATTGGATATCCAGATTGATGGCAGTGGCTGCAATAAGCGATGGCTTGATTAATAATCCAGTCAGTTAAATCATTGATCAAACCCACTTGCTCGGCAAGCTCGATGATGTTTTCTGGATTAACAAAACCAAAAGTAGGATGTTTCCAACGGAGTAAGGCTTCAGCACCAGTCACTTTATTGTTTTCCAATGCTATTTTGGGTTGGTAATATAGCTCCAAGTCATTATTTTTAAGTGCTTTTTTTAGATCGGAGACTAGAGAAAGACGGTCAATTGAATTCTCATCTTCTTCTGGATTATAGTGGCTATAATTTCGATTTTGTTTTTTTGCAACATACATGGCAACATCAGCATGTTGCATCAAAGTGTGAATGTCTTCACCATCACGTGGATAGATTGATATTCCAATGCTCACACCAATATGTAGCTTGTGTTCGTTGATACTGAATGTGCTATCAATGGATTCATTGATTTTTTCGGCGACATTAATTGCTTGAATTGCATTGGTCTCAGGTAGTAAAACAGCAAATTCATCACCACCTAAACGGGCAATGGTATCGTTTTCTCTCAATAGTTTAGTGAAACGCTTACCCACTTGAATTAATAATTCATCACCAATATGGTGACCAAGTGTGTCATTCACTTCTTTGAACTTATCTAAATCAAGAATAAATAAGGCAAGTTTGTTTTTATTGCGCTTATAAATTGATAAATGATAGTTGATTCGTTCTTTTAATTTTACTCGATTAGGCAGGCCGGTAAGATCATCATGAAGTGTCTGATATTCTAATTCTTTTTGACGACTAAGCACTTGTTGCTGCATTTCTTGATAAGCATCGACCAATTTTTTGGTTTCAGAGGTTCTTGCGTATTTTTGCAGTTCATTATGATCATTAATATCTTTGGATTTAAGAATGTTTGCAATAGCTGCTATGGGCTTAAAGACCATACGCTCAATAGAAATTAATGCGGATAATATATAAAGAATAAAAAAAATCATAATACTGCTAAAAATAATATTTTTTGTTTTGGCCGAGTTTGTTAATCGTCTTACGATTTCTTTGTCTTGATCTTTTAAGAGGTATTCGAATTGATCTAAATGAGAAAATATACTCACAATTTTGGGTATCACTTCGTCATGCATGATTAAGGAATCTGTACGCCAATGTTCGGAATTATGAATCGTCTTAACTTGATTAAATCCAGACTTCCATTTATGAGCAGAAGTGAGTATTTCATTAACGGAATTTGAAGCCTCAAAATCAAGTTTTCCATCTCTATCAAGTATTTTGAGTTGAGCAATATTTTGCATAAATTTTGAGTAGAAATGTTCAATATTAATTTCTTGTTGTCGTAAGCCTGTTTCATCAAATGAACCCATTCTATTGGCTAAATATATCCGAAATTCTGAAGTTAATGTGGTCCATGTATATTGAGTGTTAAAAAAAGTCTTGAGGATAAAAAGTGTATTAGAAAGCTGGTGATTATTTTCAAGCTCTTCAACCGCGATAGAAATTGCACCCGCAATAATATTTCCATTGGGTTGCATCTGGCTGAAAGCAATATTCATTGCCGGGTACTGAAGTGTTGGAGTGACTCTTACCTTAAAAAGTAATTGAATTTTATTATCCAGCTCATGAATTAATTGTTTAATATTTTTTAGTGAATTATTATGTTTTTGTTTTTTTATGTCAGGATGAGCTTGTAATTGGGAGAGAGTTTTTTGTGCTGAAAGGATACTCTGAGAATAGTTTTTTTTATTAATTGTTTGATCGGTTGAAATTAAATAAAGATTGAGATAGAGATTGGCATCAAATATTTGAGAACGAATTGTATCGACAAGTAACGATTGTTCTGAAATTGAAGAGAGTTGAAAAAAAGCTTCATCAGAAGTTTTGCTTGAATTGGAATTGCTAATATAAGTGCCTATTATTAGCAAACTACCAAGAATGAGTGCCAGGGCAATAAAACGTGTCCTGAGACTCGCCATTTTTTTTTGTGTATGGATCAAAGAGAGTCACGCAATTGTTAGTATTAATTTTTGGACTATGAATATAATCTAGTTGCTTAATTACATATTGTCAAAAATACTACTAAAAACAATTGGATATTAGTATGATGTTTTAAGGAGTTGAATTGTTACTCAATTCAAGTTTTACTTGAACTAGTCAATGCCAATTTCTTCATCTGTTAGATAGCATGCGGGATCTTCTGCCCAAAAATTATCAGTTGTCTGCCATGCTCTAACACGAGTGTTGCCATTGCATATTTTGAGATACTGGCATTGTGCACAGCGACCTTCGACGGGGCGAGGGTTTTGTTTAAGTCCTGCCATAAGAGGATCTGAAGTGTCTTGCCATATCTCTGAAAATGGTCGATCTTTTACGTTACCCAGAGAATAGTTCCACCACATGGTATCTGGATGGACTTTACCAAGATTATCAATATTTGAAATATTAACACCAGAAGAATTACCTCCCCACTGATCCAGACGTGCTTTTATGGCATCAGCCTGTTCTGGATAATGCTCTTTAACCCAATGATAAAGATATAGGCCATCTGCATCGTTATTGCCTGTGACATATTCACGGTGAATGCCTTGCTTTATTTCATTAATGCAATGCACAAATAAAAAATCCAGTGATTTTCGAGTTGCCTTATGATAAACATCGTCTTTTCGATTTTTATTACCACGTCCGGCATAGTTAAGATGAGAGAGATAAAATTTATCCACACCTTCATCTTCCATAAGTTGTATCAGTGCTGGAAGTTCATCTGCATTGTCTTGAGTTAAAGTAAATCTTAAGCCAACTTTGATGTCATTGTCTTTACACAAACGAATGCCTTTAATGGATTCTTGATAGGCACCTTCTTTGCGCCTGAAAACATCATGAGTTGATTCAACACCATCAATACTGATACCAACATAATTGTAATTAACTGCGGCAATTTTTTTAATGTTTTCTTCTGTAATCAAAGTGCCATTAGTCGATAAGCCGACATAAAAGCCCATGTCTTTCGCGCGGTGAGAAATATCATAAATATCATCGCGAAGCAAAGGTTCACCGCCAGAAAGAATAAGTACGGGCACATGAAATGCCTTCAAATCATCCATAACAGTATAAACTTCATCCGTGGATAGCTCTCCTTTGAAGTGTGTATCAGCCGAAATTGAATAGCAATGTTTGCAAGTTAGGTTGCAGCGTCTGATCAAATTCCAGATAACAACAGGGCCAGGGGGATTGCGTTTAGCACCCAGAGGTGTTGGATTAATGACTTCGTTTAGATATTGAGAAATTCTGAACATATTTGATCGCTTCTTAAGTTACTTAGGAGAAAGTTCTTTCAGGCGGAGACCTGTTTTCTTTAATATTTGTTTACTATACAGGAGTTCATAGCCTGCGCAATGCTCACCTAATAGAGTGGCTACTTCCTGAACCTTTTCAGCGACTTCATCTTTGCTTTTACCATGTAGCATGGCAAAGAGATTATAAGGCCATTCAGGTAAGAAACGAGGGCGTTCATAACAATGACTGACAAAGGAAAGGGCACCTAATTGTTGACCCAATTCTTTAATCATTTCATCGGGTACGTTCCAGACAGACATAGCATTAGCGGTATAGCCCAACTTATAATGATTTGGAACTGCACCAATGCGGCGTATTTTTCCTTCTTCCAGCATTACTCTCATGCGTTGTTTTAAAAGATCAGGGGCAATATCCAGTTGTTGAGCAATGGCTTGATATGGTTCTTTAACCAGAGGAAGGCCAGACTGAGTCGCAGTGATTATTTTTCTATCCAGATCATCCATAGAATTTTACTTTTATTAAGTGGTGCTCTTTTTTCTGTTAAGTTTGATTTTTATGCTTGAAAATGTAGGCCGACAAAAAATTCTTGTATTTTGGGCATATTATAAACCTTGAGGCCAATTTTCTTTTCAATAGCTTGATTTGTTTTATCTATTTGAGCTAACGATTCAGTTGCTAGAACATACCACATGTTAAACTCATGGTCACGTTCATAATTATGTGCAACTTCGGAAAAGGAATTAACAACCTCAGTGACTTCTTCAAAGCGTTCAGAAGGGACACGAATGGCGCATAAACTAAAACTACCACCGAGTTTTTGAATGTCATACATGGGACCAAAACGTGTTAATGTTCGGTTTTCCAGTAAGATTTCAAGACGTTGAATAAGTTCTTCTTCTTTTATTTTAAGTTTTTTTGCAATGATTTGGTAGGGGTGATCATCAATAGGAAAATCACCTTGCAACATATTAATAATTTTACGATCCATCTTGTCCATATAAGAGTCATCCACTAACATTAACCCTTTTGTTAATCTTATTATTAATTCTGTTATTAACCATAGGCATGGTTTGTGATTAAAGGCAAAGAATAATCATCTTGAGTTTTATTTTTGATCTTAAGTGGTAAAACTGAAGTATTGATGATTTTATCTGGATTAATATATCGACCACCACGCTGTTTAAAACAACGTGTGCTGAATAATGGTTTATGTTTTATTCCCTGCAATTCTAATATTTCGATAAGATCGGCCAGTCGTTCCAGGACGGATTCACGATTTTTACCATGAATCATTGAAAACAAATTATATGACCATTCAGGCATACGGCGAGGACGTTGATAACATAAAGTAACGCATTCAAAAGAAGCAATACGCTGAGCAATTTCTGCTACTCGATGATCTGGAATATCCCAAACGACCATTGCATTGGCTTTGAAACCAAGCTCTCGATGTTTAACGACAACGCCAAGGCGTTTTATTGTGCCGTTTTCTTTTAATTGCTCCAGACGGTTTAGAACTTTTTGTTCAGAAATTCCTAGTTGGGAAGCAATGTGAACAAATGGTTTACTGGTAAATTCCAGGCCATCTTGTATTGCTGCAATAAGTTTCTGATCTAATATGTCTAATGCCATTTTTAAATACCTATTGTTTACTTTTAAGTAAAATACTTCTAACTATAACTTAACACCAAAGTGGAAAACCCAAATCAATATGATAATCATGTTCCATTGGTAGATTCATTACATGTAAACCCGTTTGTTGTTCTATTTCTTTTAAAACTTGCTCAACTTCATTTTGAGAGCTGGCTGTTACAACAAACCACAGGTTGAATTGATGTTCACGCTCATAATTATGGTTTACTTGTGAAAAGCTACTGACAATATTCGCCACTTCATCCATTCTGTTTGTAGGGACTGCTATTGCTGCAAGTGTACTGCCGCCAACGCTTTTAGGTTGAAAAACAGGCCCTACACGACTGATCATACCTCGTTCTTTAAGTGAACTAAAACACTCAATAATCTCTTGCTCTGTCACTGAAAAACCCTTGAGATTAATTTCTCTGGCAATTTCAGAATATGGTTCAGATACCAAAGGCATTCCCTGTTGGTAATCATTGAGTAATTGTTTTTCAAGTTGTGTTAGCATTTAAACTACCTGTCTTCTACAAATCTATCTATTACAAGCCAATCTGTTACAAACCAATGCGATGCGCACGAGACGTAAAGAAAATACCGCTGGGTTTTTTAGCGGGTAAGCGTTTAATTTCTTTTAATGTTTGTGTATCGTAAATAATAATTTCATCATTGTCTCTAACTGAGACCCAAACGTGTTCACTTCTAGGCGTAAATTCCATATGTAATATGCCTTTACCTGGTTGAAATTGTTTGATGATTTTAAACGTTTCAGAGTCAATGACTTGTAGAGTATTGTTATCAGGGAAGGCAAAATTAACCCAGATTTGACGATCATCGGGACTGGCCATTGCGAAAACGGGTTGGCTGTGTACTTTAATTCGGGAAACTTCCTTCCAGGTGTTGGTATCAACAACAAGGACTTCATGTAAACCAACAGCTGGTAAGAATGCATTATCGCCTGCGATTGCCCAACCTTCCAGATGAGGCATTTTATATACAGGTAATTTTTTCTGACCTTTACCATAGTGACTTAAAATTTTAGTAATACCTTTTTCAGGATGCCAAAGATCCAACAAACTCAAACCGTCTTCGCCAAAAAGGCCAGCAATATAATAACGACCATTGGAACTGATTAAGCCATCATAGGGTGCTTTACCAGCATTGTGGTATTTGGTTATATCTGAATTAGGCTTTTTAGTTTTTTTGTCCATTTGGACTTGCCAAATTTCATTACCATCATAAAGACTAAAAACAAATTGGTTTCCAGGTGCATCGACCAGGCCAACGGTTTTTGAAGCCATATTGCTTTCGCCATAAATTGCAGGAATTTGAGCGACTAATGATAAATCATTGATTGCAAAGATATTGACACCACCAGGTTCATAATTTGAAACGGCAATATATTGTCCATCTTGAGATATTGCACCGCCAATTGAATTACCTGATTGCATGACTCGTTTAGATATTTTGCCTTTTAGTAAATCAATTTTGGTTAAACCGCCATCACGTCCAAATACAAAGGCATAACGAGCATCACGAGAAAAAACAGCGGATGCATGAGATAAATCACCTAAGCCTTCAATTCGACATAATACTGAAAGAGAACTATTATTGATAATCAGAACAGAACCATCCATACGTTCAATAATGATCCCCAAATCACCAGTAGGGAGTTCTTCAGGCATCTTACAGTTAGCAAAGCTTAAAGAACTCAAAAATAAACTGAGTAAGAGAACAGCAAAGACAATGAGTTGCTTTGGTGTATTCTTAATAGATGCTTTTTTTATGAGTGTAGAGTAAATAATTTGCATTGTATTAATAAGATTCTCAGTATTTTTTCTATAAATTAAAGTAATATATTATTTTTTAAGACTCTTTTGCCCAAGTTGACCTAACTGTAATTGTTCAACTATCCATTCAATTTCATTTTGTTTTAATAGGGGCCCCCAGGGTGGCATTGGCGTGCCCTGACGTCCATGAGTAACTGCATTAATTAAATATTGTTTGGGTAAAACAGAAACACGTTCTGGTAATAGTGAAGGCCCAAGCCCTCCTTTAAGTGTCATGCCATGGCAAGAGCCACAATCTTGTTGAACCATGTATGTTAATTCACTTTGCCGTTCGGCACTAAGTGTCTGTGTCATGTTATTTTGGTCAACAGTCTCACTATAAGAAGAATAGGCTGGTAAAACTGACAAAGCCATTATAGGAGCAAGTATCTTGAATAATGTTTGCATTGATTGACCAAATGAAAATGTATAAATATTGTGTATGGCTAACAGTATCTAAACTGCAGTAAAACCGCTTTGATTTAGATCAAATCTGTTGGTGCTTTTAATCGATAGGGATTAACTTAGAATATATTTAAACTTAGAATTTGTAATTTTAATAAGTAAATACAACTTTATTACTATTGAAAAAACTCACTATAAAATATCTTATCTGATTGATATTAAAGAATAATTGTTCATTATAAAAAATTGATTTTTTATTTAAAATGTTGTTGAAAGATTTTTGATATGTATTGGAAAAACAGGTTTAACAAGTGGTATCTACAATAGATTAAAAACTCAATACACTGATTTCACTTCATAGATTTAGAGCCAGTTTCTATTTTGTTTAAAATATTAGAGCAATTTAAAAGTTCGTAAATGAATTTTTTTTAGCTTAAAAAATAGTTCAATTTATTTTGAAATATTTTATTGATCTGGATCATAAAAAGTATGAATTAAAAATTAAATTAACTGTATAATATATGGCGAATATTAGAGTAAGCTGTTGAATATGTAAGGAAACCACAAGAAAAGTGTTGGATATGGTTGATCTAAATCAAGGTGTAAAGGGTTTTGACAGAGGTATTGTTACACCGTGCTCAAAACTAATCTTTCCTTAAGAACGCGATTTGATTAAGAAAATTTAAGAGTCACGTTTCTTTAAGGTATTCTTCCAGGAGATACAAAAACAATGAACATTTTTAAACTGGGTAAACTCACTGCTGCTGTAGCGATTGCAACTGCAATCAGTGTACCTGTCGCAATGGCTGGTAAAGCTAAGCAACCGACAATGTCGGAAGCTGATTTTGAGAAATCCAAAACTCTATACTTCCAACGTTGTGCTGGTTGTCATGGTGTTTTAAGAAAGGGTGCAACAGGTAAGAGCCTGGAACCTAAAGAGACTATGAAGAAAGGTCAGGCTCGTCTTGAAAAGATTCTGACTTATGGTACTGAAGGCGGTATGAACAACTTTAATGACATCTTCACAAAAGATGAAATTAAAAAGATGGCAACTTACATTCAGATTGATCCACCTGTGCCACCTGAAATGTCACTTGAGTTAATGCAGTCTCGTACTAAAGTCTATGTTGATCCTAAAGATTACCCAACTAAGCCAATGCATGATCGTAACTGGGAAAACTTCTTTGTGGTTATTGAACGTGATGCAGGTAAAGTTGCAATCATAGATGGTGATAAGCATGAAATCGTTGCTCACCTGAATGCAGGTTATGCGGTTCACGTAATCAAAGGTCAGGAACATCACAATGTTGATAAGTCACCTGATGTTGATGGTCGCTTCTGGTACACCATTGGTCGTGACGGTAAGTTAAACAAGTTTGACTTATGGCAAACACCTGACAAGATGCTAGTCGCTGAAACACAAATTGCATATGATGCACGTGATGTTGCTGTTTCTGGTGATGGTAAGTATGTTATCGCTGGTGGTTACTGGCCTCCACATTTTGTAATCGTTGAAGCTAAGACAATGAAACCTGTTAAGGTTGTTTCTACTCGCGGTATGAATGTTGATGGTAAGTATGTTGAGGAATCACGTGTTGCTGCGATTTATACTAACCCTAATGAGTCTTCTTTCTTAGTTGCTGCTAAAGAGCTTGGTCAGATGTGGCAGGTTAACTATAAAGATCTCGATGCGCTACAAATCACTCAGATCAATACAGCTAAGTTCCTACATGATGGTTTCTATGATCCAACGGGTCGTTACTTCCAGATTGCTGCGAATGCATCAAACAAAATGGTTGTAGTTGATACTAAAGACGGTGGTAGTCTTGAAGCGTTGATAGATGTGGCTAAACTACCTCATCCAGGTCCAGGTGCTAACTGGGTTGATCCTAAATGTGGTCCTGTTGGTGGAACGACTCACCTAGGTAAGGGTGAAGTTTCAGTTTGGGGTAATGATCCAGCAGGTCATAAAGATCAGGCTTGGAAACTTTGTTACACAGTTGAAACTGATGGTGCTGGTGTATTCATCCGTACTCATGAAAACTCAGACTATGTTTGGGCTGATCAGCTGAAGCATCCTGAGCCAGAAGTACAACAGAGTGTTCAAGTTATTGACAAGAAAACTCGTAAAATTGTTAAAACCATTCAAGTGACCAAAGAGAAAGGTAAAGCGGCACTTCACATGGAATTTAACAAAGGTGGAACTGAAGTTTGGGTTTCTGTCTGGAATCGTTCAGACAACAAAAATCCTACAGGTGAAATCGTAGTCTATGATGCGAAAACTCTAAAAGAGATTAAGCGCATTAAAGGTCTGACAACACCTACTGGTAAGTTCAACGTTTATAACCGTATTCATCACAAGACTTAAGTGATAGGTACGTGTAAAAACGTGTAGCTTATTGATATAAAAAAAGCGGATATAGAATTCTATATCCGCTTTTTTTTATCTTTAAAGTTGTCTTGATTTAAAACCGTATTTTGTAGGAATGATGTGTAAGACAATAACCAGTGAGTATTGTTTTAAATCAAGGACATTTTTCTTGTAAAAAGAGAAGCTATGTCTATGTTTTTTAAATGACTTATAGGGTCTAAAACGAAAGTTTTATGACTATAATTTTAAAAGTAAAATAAAAATTGTCTGGCAATTTTTAGTGTAAGTTATTATTTTCAAATAGTTTTTCAAATTTATAACGGGTAGGGATTATGAATTCACCAAGTTTTTTGCGTCGTAAACTCTTTATGGGAGTTTCAGTCGGCGCGGCTATCTTCTTTATTATGTTGGGTGTTGTTCTATGGGGTGGTTTTAATACCGCTATGGAAATGACCAATACAGAGCAATTTTGTATCTCCTGTCATGAGATGGAAGATAATGTTTATCAGGAATACAAAACAACGATTCACTATGCTAACCGTTCTGGTGTAAGAGCAACCTGTCCTGATTGTCACGTGCCTAAAGAGTGGATATATAAAATGAAGCGCAAGATTCAGGCTTCGAATGAAATTTATCATAAAATTTTAGGGACAATTAACACTCGTGAGAAATTCTTGGATGAACGACTTCATTTGGCTACCAATGAGTGGAAAAGGATGAAAGCCAGTGATTCAAGAGAATGTCGTAATTGTCATGACTTTGAATCTATGAGTATTGCCTATCAAAAACCTCGTGCTAGAAAACAACATCAATTTGCATTAAGTAACGGTAATACCTGTATTGATTGTCATAAAGGTATTGCTCATACGATGCCAGAAGATATCGATGAAGAGTGGTTAGAAGAGTTTTCTCAGCCTGATCCTAAGCATGCAAAACCTGAAGCAACATTAATGTCACCAGTTAATGATAAACAGAAAAAATTGCTCGAGCTTTCTAATAATCCTCCTAAGCCAAAAGTGATCACGAAAACAGTGACTGTACCAGGTGAATGTAAATCAGCCGATGTTGTTCCCACTGCGACTGGAGGAGCTTCAGCTCCACCAGCGGCAGGAGCTCGGTTTGGAATTGACTGGGGTGATGTACCTGATCGTCAAGTCACTATTTTCTATCCAGGTCAGGCTTCTATGGAGTGGATCTTTAAAGGCAGTGAACACGGTGGTAAACGTCCATTCCAGGGTGGTGAAACTTGTGCCAGTTGCCATGATAAAGAAGCTGCTGAAATGGGACAAAAAATTGTCACTGGCGAAAAACTGGAACCAACTCCTATTCCAGGAAAACGCGGTAGCATTGCAGTTAAAGTTCAGGCAGCACATGATGATGATTATCTCTACATGCGTTATGAATGGGCCGATACCGAGCATACACCAGTACCTTTTGCTGATGGTGGAAAAATGGACCCTGAAAATCAGGTCAAATTGGCATTGATGCTCACAACTGATGATACCTTATATGCTGACAGAGCAGGATGTTGGGGGACATGTCACCACGATAATCGTGATATGCCTGTTGCACCAGAGCAATCTGCCATTGATGCCTATGAGCAAAAAGATCAGGTGGATATGACTAATGGTATCACTAAGTACATTACTGAAAGTCGTACCAAAGTTGAAATTAAAGGTCGTCGCGGTAAAATTTTGGGTGGCTGGGACAAGCTTAAGTCTGAAGACGAAGTGAAAGCAGAACTGACTGAAGGTCGTTTTATGGATTTGTATCGATATCAAGCAGGTACAAATAAGTCTGAAAATGGTTCAATTCTAGCAGAACGTACGTTGTCAGAAGGTGGTGTTGAATTTACTTCTTCTAAACAGGGTAATACCTGGGTTGTTGAAATGAGACGCAAGCTTAAGACAGATATCGCTGATGATATCCAATTAGATGTGACTCAAGTGTATAACCTTGGGTTTGCCATTCATGATGATTACACCAATGGGCGCTTCCATCATGTCTCACTTGGTTACAAACTAGGCTTTGATAAGGAAGATGCTGAAATTAATGCAGTGAAGAAACAAGCGAGTGCTGTAGCAGCAACACCTGCTGCTTCGGCTCCTGCGGCAGCAGCTCCTGCAACATCTGGTGGTAATGCTTCAAGTATTGACTGGAGTAAAGCGTCTTCACGTGATGTGACATTATTCTATCCAGGTCAGTCTTCAATGGAGTGGATTTTTAAAGGTAGTGAGCATGGTGGTAAACGTCCATTCCAGGGCGGCGAAACTTGTGCTAGCTGTCATGATAAAGAAGCCGCAGAAATGGGGCAGAAAATTGTTACTGGTGAAAAACTGGAACCTACTCCAATTCCTGGCAAACGTGGCAGTATTCCTGTGACTGTTCAAACGATGCATGACGATGCCAAACTGTATATGCGCTTTCAGTGGCAGGATACAGATCATACGCCTGTGCCTTTTGCAGATGGTGGAAAAATGGACCCCGACAATAAGGTAAAACTAGCAGTGATGTTTGCTACCGATGATGTACTTTATGCTGATAGAGCTGGATGTTGGGGAACTTGTCACCACGATAATCGTGGTATGCCTGCCGCTCCTGAACAATCGGCTATTGATGCTTATGCACAAAAAGATCAGATTGATAGTTCTCATGGTATTACCAAGTACATTACTGAAAGCCGTACCAAAGTTGAAATTAAAGGTCGTCGTGGTAAGGTGCTTGGCGGCTGGGATAAGCTGAAAACTCCCGAAGAAGTGGCTACCGAAGGTGCTGAAGGCCGCTTTATGGATGTTTATCGCTATAAAGCAGGTGAGAAAATCTCTGAAAATGGTGCAATTCTAGCCGATCGTATAATGGATGGTGGTCAAGAAATTGAGTTCAATGCTACTTTAGCGAATGGTACCTGGACTGTTGAAATGGTTCGTGACTTGAAGTCTGACAATGCAACTGACCTCAACCTTGAGCTGGATAAGGTCTATAATTTTGGTTTTGCTATCCATGATGATTACACTAATGGTCGTTTCCATCACGTTTCACTTGGTTATAAACTGGGTTTTGACAAAGATGATGCGGATTTAAACGCTACGGCAAAATAGTAGTGCAATTGTTCTAATTTAAGTATCCAACCGCTCTGAAGATAAGATTGAGCGGTTGGTATATTTTTTCCTTTCTCTACTTTTTTCTACTATTTCTACAATCCCTCTCTCTATAACTATTTTATTCCTTTCTTTGTTACACAAATACTCCTATAGTTTGTATAGTATTTATTTAGAACAAAGACCGCGAAAGAAATATGATTACCGTAAAAAACTGTATTTTGTATGGGGTATGGCTATCCTTTAGTATGAGCTGTTGTAATGTTTTAGCTGCCACACTTAAAGCCAATATTGAAGAACAAGCATCAGTACAACGTAGTTCAGTTAAATCTCAAGAAATTATTGATGAACTGAGCTTGAAAACAACAGATGTTGTGTATGAATATCAACAAATAACTGAACAGCTTGATACACTTAAAATTTATAATCAACAATTGTCTAAACTAGTTCTTTCACAAAATGAACTGATCAGTACTCGCACTCAGCAACTGAATAGTATTGAACAAACTGAGCAATCAATTGTCCCCTTGATGTTGCAAATGATTTCAACATTAGAGCAATTTATACATCTGGATACGCCTTTTTTATTGGATGAGCGTCAACAACGTGTTGATAGCCTAAAATTGTTAATGGACCAGGCAGATGAGACTAGTGCGGAAAAATATCGCCAAATCCTGGAAGCATTTCTGATTGAAATGGACTATGGTCGAACCATTGAAGCCTGGCAGGGTATACATCCAGACGATCAGTCTACAGTTGTTAATTATTTTCGTATTGGAAGGATTGTTTTAGTCTATCAGAGTTTAGATGGTAAAAATGCTTTTTACTGGTCAAAGAATAGTGCTCAATACAAACCATTATCTCCTGAATATCGTTCATCATTAGAACGTGGATTTCGAGTAGCCAGAAAACAAACAGCACCTGAGTTTATCTCTCTACCCGTTAGCATTCCTGAAACTATAGGAGATGCTTCAAATGAATAAGTTCATCAGACTCAGACGAATGAATTTGCTTCTAAGTTTTAGCATTTTTATTGTTATATTCATAATATTAGGTAATCAGCCTGTTCTTGCCCAGGCAAAAAATTTAGATGCTCTACTGCAGGAAGTGAAACAAGCTCGGCACATAAGCAATAAAAATAATAAAGCACGTGAGCAACGTTTTCAGCAACAACATGATGAAAGAAAAAATCTACTAGAGCAAGCTCGTAGTGAATTACAAAAAGCGTTAGCAACATCCAAACAGCTTAAAGAAACCTTACAAAATAATGATAAGGTATTGATAGACTTAGATGAACAAATTAGTAATAAAGGGGCAAATCTAGGGGAATTGTTTGGAGTGGTTAGACAAATTTCAGGTGAAACTTATGCCAACTTTAAAAATTCCATTATTTCAATACAATTTCCTGAACGTGGACAATTTTTAAAAAAATTATCCGATAGCCGCTCTTTGCCTGTGCTGGCTGACCTGAATCAGCTGTGGTATGAAATGCAGAGGCAAATGACTCAATCAGGGAAAAATAGTCAATTTAAACAAACAATTATCACCGCACAAGGTAATGAAGAAGAGCGCCTTGTAACACGTATTGGTGATTTTAATAGTTTGAGCAATAAAAGTTATCTGCAATATCTGAGTAAATCTAATCAACTGGTTGAACTGAATAGGCAACCTCCACAACACTTTTTGACCATGATTGAACAACTAGAAAACGCAAAGCGTTCTTCTGAAAAGGGAGAAGTTGCTATTGCTATTGATCCATCAGGGGGGACACTTTTATCTTTATTGACCCAAATGCCTGATTTTGAAGAGCGAATAAGACAAGGCGGTATTATTGGTTATATTATATTAGTTATTGGAATTCTTTCTCTGCTCATTGCTTTGGAACGTTATATTTATTTGAGTACCGTTTCTTTTAAGATGAACAGACAAAGAAAAAACAATGAAGTATCAGTAAAAAATCCTTTGGGTCGAGTTATGCAAGTTTATTATCAACTCAGAGATAAAAAGGTAAATATTGCATCGATTGAAACACTGACTTTAAAATTAGATGAAGCTATTTTGGGGGAAACGCCTCAATTTGAAAAGCGATTAGTGATGTTGGGTATTTTTGCAACTATTGCACCCTTATTAGGACTTTTAGGTACAGTTATAGGTATGATTGAAACATTTCAATCTATTGCTTTGTTTGGTACTGGGGATCCAAAATTAATGTCTGGAGGAATTTCGCAAGCTTTAGTCACTACAGGCTTAGGTCTAATTGTTGCCGTACCTGCTGTTTTATTGCATGGCTTTTTACAAACTAAAAGCAATCGCTTAATTCAAATTCTGGACGAAGAAAGTGCGGGTTATATTGCTCAGCTTGCCGAACAAAAGGATGTTGTTCAAACAAGTAAATTATAGAATATGTAAATTATGCTGAATGAATATACCTTTATTATATTTGACTCAATTTGGCACTTTCTGGATTTTATGTATTCGGGAGGTTATGTACTTTGGGGGATTTTTTTTCTTAATGTGGTTCTATGGTGCCTGGTTTTAGAACGTCATTGGTTTTTCCATCATGTATTTCCTTCTATTGCAGAACACACTTTGGAAGAGTGGTTTAAAAGGCAGGAACATGACTCTTGGTACGCTCAAAGTATTAAAACAATGTTACTAGCCAGCTTAAAGGCAAAATTAAGTAAGCATCTTAGTTCTATTCATGTTTATGTTGAACTTTTGCCTATTTTAGGACTTTTAGGGACCATTATTGGCATGATAGAAACATTTGAAGTGTTGAATTTATATGGGACAGGTAATGCTCGAGCATTGGCTGCTAGTATTTCTAAAGCTTTAATTACGACTTTGGCAGGCTTGCTTAGTGCGATTCCAGGATTATTTATTGTTAGCTTATTGCAGCAAAAAACAGATAAAAAAATAGAACAACTTTCGGAACAAATGGCTAACGTATGAGAAGACGTCATATCAACAATCCAATGAAGCGTACAGTGAACATTAATCTCACTCCGATGATTGATATGGTCTTTATTTTATTAATTTTTTTTATTGTAACAACTTCCTTTGTTAAGGAAACGGGAGTTGATATTAGCCGTCCAACGGCAAAAACAGCAGAGCGTAAAGAGCAAGGAAATATTCTGGTAGCAATAACAAAAAATGGTGAAATATGGATTGATCAGCGTCGAATAGATACTCAGTCTGTGAGGGCTAATATTGAACGACTTAAAGCACAGAATCCAGAAGGTGCTGTTATTATTCAAGCCGATGATAATTCTCAGACGGGTTTGTTGATTAAAGTCATTGATCAAATTCGTTTGGCTGGGATTATTAATATTTCATTGGCTGCAAACAAACTTTGACTGGCAATTAATGGATAAAGACTACTTATGCCAATAATCCGTTATATCAGTACTTTTGTTGTGAGTTGCATACTAACATTAATGCTGTTCATTCTCATGCAAAAACTGCTGAACTTTGAAAACCATAATATACATAAAACTCAGGAGCTTAATGGGCTTGATTTTGTGAGATTGATTCGTGAGCCAAGAGAAGAGAAAATTCCTTACAAAACCCAGCCTCCAGAGCAACCCCAACGACCCAAACAGAAGAAGCCGCCACCTAAATTAGAACAGTTGAAGGTAAAAAAACCTGTACTTGATTCAATTGTTTTACCAAGACCACGTTTACAAACAAATTTAAATCTCAATGATGCTCTTTATTTAGGAGAATATCAGAAAAATACACCAATTCAGAAAAATATAGAAATTGATGAAGAGGTTGTTCCTTTAGTGAGAATCTCACCTGTTTATCCATCTAGAGCAGCTCGTATTGGTATTGAAGGCTGGGTAAAAATGGAAGTATTTATTGATAGCAGTGGTTCTGTAGAAAAAGTAAAAGTATTGGATGCACATCCTTCAAATATTTTTAATCGTGCTGCGATTAAAGCAATGAAACGCTGGCGTTTTCGGCCTAAAATGGTTGCTGGTAAGGCAGTTCCAAGAATTGCTGAACAACAAATGAATTTTAAACTACAAAAATGATCATAAATAAACAAATATCATGGATACCTGGGATCTTATTTTTCTTGTTATTGATATCTGCTGAAGCTAATGCGGCAGGTACTCTTAGTGAAAGAAATTACAAAAAACTACAAACAATTCATAAACTGATAGAAAAGAATCAGTTAGCGCAGGCAAAAAAGCAGTTGGATCAATTTTTGTCTAAGAAACATACAGCTTATACACAGGCAATTTTTCTTCAAACTGCTGCCCATGTTGCTCTTGAACAAATAAGATATGATAAGGCTATAACTTATCTCGAACAAGCTGATTCGCTTAAGGCTCTCCCTGATTTCGTCAGTCAAAATATTATTTACAATCTTGCACAACTCTATTTCCAGCGAGCGTCTGAAGAAAAAAAGACAGCAAAATCTGATTTAAATATAAGTTTGAAAATGTTGGTACGCTGGCTTGATGGTAATACCAGGGTGAGTAGTGAACAGCATATTTTTATTGCCACTGTGTATGCTCGTCTTAAGAAATATCAGTCAACCATTAAACATGTCAATCGGGCCATTAAGCTTTCTCAAAAAAATGCAAAAAAACCTAAGGAATCATGGTATCAATTGTTAATATCATCACATTTGGAACAAAAGCAATATAAACAGGCTATTAATGCTTATAAAATAGTGATTAAATTGTATCCGGGAAATAAGAGCTATTGGAAACAACTTTCAGGTCTTTATTTACAAACGAATGAAATTCATCAAGCTTTGGCGGTTTTGGAACTGGCCAATAAACAGGGCATGCTTTCAACGGAAAAGGAATTACTCCGACTCGCTAACTTATATCTCTATGCGAATATTCCGTTATCAGCGACAACGTTATTACAGAAAAATTTAGACTCAGGAATTATCCAACCCACAATTAAGAATTGGTTAAAATTGTCAGATGCCTGGATCATGGCACAGGAGTATACTCAGGCAATTGAGATCTTAAAGCATATCGCTCAACTAGATGAGCTCAATGGACAATATCAGTTTCGTGCAGGACGCCTCTATATGGAGCAGGCTAAATGGTTAATGGCATATCAGCAGTTTAAACTTGCACAAAATAAAAAATTAAGTGATCCAGGCCAAAATTTTTTATTACAAGGAATTAGCGCTTATTATGCAAAAATGCCTGAAAAGGCACAAAAAGCCTTTGAAAAGGCAAGTAAATTTAAAAAATATAAAGATAAATCTGAACTGTGGTTAGAGCAGCTGGATTTTTACGCTCAATGAGCTTGAGAGATGGTTAAAAACAACTACACTTAGAAGAGAAAAATAATAACATGTTAATACATTTTAAATCATACAATTTGGCTTATGTTGATAAAGAATAAACGTATACTTCTTATTGATGACGAACAATTTTTTCGCGACAGTATTCGTTTTTTTCTTGAAGACTGTGATTACCATATCAGTGAAGCTGAAAATGGTCGCATTGGAATAGAAATGATTCAGGAACAAAAACCTGATCTTGTACTGATGGATCTCTATATGCCGGAGATGACAGGACTGGATGTTCTGAAATGGGCACAAGAGAATAACATTGAAACGCCTATTATCATTATTTCTGGGGCAGGCGTCATTCATGATGTGGCAGAAGCATTACGTCAGGGAGCCTGGGATTATATTTTTAAACCCATCGAAGATTTGTCAGTCTTAGAATACGCGGTTAATAAAGCATTAGAGCGTGTAGAATTAATTAATAATAACCGTAACTATCAATTACATTTAGAAGATGAAGTTGAAAAAAGAACTCTGGCATTAAAAGAAGTTAATGCCGATCTTCTACAAAAACAACATCGCATTGAACGTTCTAATCTAGAAGAGCATGTGCTTGGTTTGTTATTAAAGTTGAGCTTGCAATCCAGAGATGAAAATGAATTTTTATTTCAGGCTCTCAAATCTATTGTTAAAAATCTTTCCTGGAATGATGAAATTATTGAAGGGTCTTTATTTATTAGATCAGATGAAATCTGTACTACTGAGCCAACGATGCAATTAGTTGATCATATGCAACTTTCAGATGAACATTATCAACAATGCACAGATACAGTATTTTGCCAAACACTGTTTCGTCAATATGAACATAAAAAAGACAAACCAAAACAAGATTTTTGCATAGTTCCAGTCTTTTTAAAAGAATCAATTCATGCCATTTTCATTTTTTTTCATCCAGAAAATTTTCCAGAAGACGAGAATGAAAAAAAATTCATGTCAAAAATTTCTGATATTTTGACCATGGGATTCGAAAAATTTGATGCTGAAAAAGAAATTCAATTTCTAGCCTATCATGATGCGCTAACTGGTTTACCCAATCGTTCGATGTTGTTAAATCGTCTTGAACAGGATATGGCTATTGCTGAACGTTATGGGTGGCATGGAGCACTCATTTTTGTCGATTTAGATCGCTTTAAGTATCTTAATGATGCTTTGGGACATATCATTGGTGATGAGTTACTAAAACAAGTTGCAGATAGACTGTTAGGATTAATGCGTTCAGAAGATATGATTGCTCGCTTAGGCGGTGATGAATTTGTAATTTTGTTATTAGATCAGCAAGATTCAGTTGATCTTTGTATCTATCATGCCCAGACAACAGCTAAAAAAATTGGTGAAATCTTATCCAAATCCTATGTTTTACAACAACATGATTATTACATGACTGCAAGTATAGGTATTAGTTTATTTCCCATACAAGGTGAAAGCTCAACAGATATATTAAAACATGCAGATGCAGCCATGTATCGTGCCAAAGCTGAAGGTGGCAATACCAGTCAATTTTATAAGTCTGATATGCAAAAAGCGGCAGATGAACGTTTGAGCATTGAAAAAGATATGAGAGTTGCTTTAATCAATGATGAAATGATGCTTTATTACCAACCGCAGGTAATGATAAAAGATGATCGTATTATTGGTGCGGAAGCTCTGTTGCGCTGGCAACATCCTGAACGTGGATGGGTTTCTCCAGCTGATTTCATTCCTGTGGCAGAAGAAACAGGAATTATTCTGGATATTGGAGAATGGGTTCTAAAAACAGCTGTACTTCAAATAAAGCAATGGCATGAACAAGGATTACTAAAAGACTCTGATCAAATTGCTGTCAATGTGAGCCCGCTTCAGTTCCGTCAAACTAATTTTGTTGTTCTGGTAAAAAATGCAATTTCTGAAAATCAATTATTGCCATCATTGTTAAAAATTGAATTAACAGAAGGAGCTGTTATAGACAATATCAATGATATTATTGCCAAAATGAAGCAATTAAAAGCCTTAGGTATTGGTTTTTCTCTAGATGATTTTGGTACAGGTTATTCTTCATTGAGTTACTTAAGTCTCTTACCTATTGATCAGTTAAAAATAGATCGCTCATTTGTTAAAGACATTACGACGGATCAGAATGATGTGGCTATTATTGAAACCATTATAGCAATGGGAAATCATTTAGGACTTGATGTGATTGCGGAAGGTGTCGAATCTAAGAGTGAAATTGAACTACTAAAAGATAGGGGCTGTCTGTCTTATCAAGGATATTTTTTCAGTAAGGCAATCAGTGCAGTTGAATTTGAACAAATTTTAAGAAAGCGTCATAGTCTTGATGGATAGAGAAAAAATTCTTATTGTTGATGATGATCAGGAGCTGTGGGCTGCCTATCAAACAGTATTGACTCCTAAACCAACGCCAAAAACAGATTTTAATCAACTTTTGGAAATGTTCGCTGATGACTTAGACGATAATGATGATTTAAATAAAGTGGATCATTCCACACAAATACCTGGGTATGATTTGACTTTTTTCTCTCAAGGAGAAGAAGCTTATGAGCATGTTCTACAAGAAAAATCATTATGCAACATGTATGCGGTCGCATTTATTGATATTAGAATGCCTCCTGGATGGGATGGGATAAAAACAGCACAGGAAATACGGAAAGTTGATCCTGACATTGAAATTGTGATCGTCACTGCTTATACCGATGTATCCAGAAGTCAAATTGTCAATGACATTGGTTATCCAGCAAAACTATTGTACTTGAGAAAGCCTTTTGATAATGAAGAATTGACACAAATTGCTTTGCAGTTAACGACGAAATGGAAATTATACCAACAAGAAAGGCAACAGAGACAGAATGTTGAAGTGTTACTTCATGAAAATCAGCAGGTTAAAAAGTATCTGAGTGGTATGATTAATTCTATGCCTTCAATGTTGATAGGAGTGACAGGTGAAGGGTGGATCACTCATTGGAATACTGAAGCTGAAAAATTAACGGGTATTTCATATGAAACAGCGCTGAATCAACCCATTGAAATAGTTTTACCGGCTTTGAAAGGTATTAATGATTTAATTTATCGTTCAGCCATTCGCTCTACAATAGAAAAAAAAGAAAAATTTTTATTTACTTATAATTATATCAACAAGAAAAGTAGCAAAAGTAAGTCGATACTCTGTGATGTTATTATTTATCCAATTTCAGTGACAGAAGAAAATAGCACTCTTAAAAATAGTGCCGTGATCCGTATTGATGATATCAGTGAAAAAGTGAAACTGGAAGAAGCCCTTTTACAATCAGATAAAATGCTCATGGTCGGTGGACTGGCTGCAGGTATGGCTCATGAAATTAATACACCTTTGGGTAGTATTATTCAAAATGCGCAGGTTATTAATAATCGAATTGCTCCTGAAAATGAAAAAAACCAGAGGCAGGCAGAAGCCAGCGACACTAGTATGGAAAAAGTACATGATTATCTTCAGCAGCGGGGTGTTATTCAGCTTCTTGATGGTATTAGAGAATGTGGCAGCCGAACCTCAAAGTTAGTAAAAAGCATGCTAAGTTTTAGTCATCAAGGTAGTTCGATGGTGCAAGAAAACTTGTCCTTACTCATTGATGAAGCCATTCATTTATCAATGAATGACTATGATATGAAAAAGAACTATCGTTTTCGTGATTTTGAAATTATAAAAGACTTTGATTCAACTATGCCGCTTGTAACCTGTAAAAGAACCAAAATAGAACAGGTTATTATGAATTTGTTGAGAAATGCAGCACAATCGATGCAAGAGCCATCAATGAAAAAACAGTCTGATGGATATAAACCGACAATTAAAATCAAGCTTTCACAACAGGATGAGTATGCTTGTATTGAAATTCAAGACAATGGGCCTGGAATCAGTGAAAAAAATCAAAAAAGAATTTTTGAACCGTTCTTTACTACAAAGGAAGTTGGGGTGGGTACTGGTCTTGGACTTTCATTGTCTTATTTTATCGTGACAAAGAATCATAATGGACTAATTAATGTTGAGTCGGAATTGGGAAAGGGCACGTGTTTTACAATAAAACTCCCTTTCAACTCTCAGCCTAAATCTCCATCAGTCTAATATAATTGGAATCTTAATGACTAATGAAACATCTCATAGCGTTGAATGTGACAATTTAAAAGCACAAATAAAACAATTAAAGAATGAATTGGATCAGGTGACCAATGATTTACTAAAGCATGAATATGAAGGTGGAATGGCAGAAATGTCTGTTGGGGTTTTACATAATATTGGTAATACATTGACCCCTTCTAAAATTGCAATTTCAATGTTGTTACAACGTTTGGATAAAAGTCCATTACGAACACATCTAAAAAAAATACTTCAGCCTCTAGAAAATGTGATCCCTGATAGTAATTTGCCAGAAAATGAAAAACAAAAATTGCTAAAAATCATTCAAATTTTACCAGGAAGCCTTGAAGAAGAGTATGAACAAAATATTTTAGATGTGGAAAAAATTAGAGATAAGCAAGAACATATTGCCAGTATCATTGCCTTGCATATGCGTTATTCGCACCTTAAAGTCGATTATTGTGAGGTGAGTGTATCACGTATTATTGATGATGCAGTCAGTATACAAAGTGAATCTATCAGTAAGCGAAAAATTGAAATTATTAAAGAAATTGAAGAAATACCCTATATTAAAATTCAGGAATCAAAATTATTACAGATTTTTGTAAACTTATTAAAGAATGCCTATGAGTCGATTGACTTAAATCCTGAGAGCAATAAACAAATTTGTTTGAAAGCATATGTGGATGAAAATTCAAATAATCAGGTTATTGTTAAAATAAAAGATACGGGTATTGGATTTAGTGCCGGAGCAGAGAAGAATTTTTTTGATTTTGGATATACTTCAAAATCAGAAGGATCTGGTTTTGGTTTACATTTTTGTGCTAACTTCTTAAAAAGTATTGATGGGCATATTATTGCTCAAAGTGAAGGCGAAGGTAAAGGGGCTGAATTTACCATTTATTTACCAATAAATTAGGACAAGTATCATGCCTTATAATAATCGTGTTTTAGTCATTGATGACGATCCAGCTATCTTAACCATTTTTGAAACTATACTTAGGCCGAAGCAAACGACAAAAGAAATGTCTAACCTGAGTCTTTTGACTGATTTGCTTAATGATAGTGAAGATGATGAAGAACAGAGTCACAACATTATTAAGCGAGAGTTTGATGTTGATCTTGCTAAACAGGGAGAAGAAGGTTATGAAATGGTTAAACAAGCCATTGCAGAAGGAAAACCTTATAGTGTGCTGTTTACTGATATGCGAATGCCTCCAGGTTGGGATGGTATAAAAACAGCACGTGAAGTTCGTTCGATTGATCCAAGTATTGAAATTATTATTGTCACTGCATATTCTGATGCACCTGTGTCAGAGATAGTAAAACAAGTTGGATTTACTGATCGTCTACTCTACCTGAAAAAACCCTTTGATGATGAGGAAGTACTTCAATTAGCCGATTCACTTTCTATGCGTTGGAACCTTGAAGTAAAAGTTAAAGGTATGATGAGTATTCTTGAAGGTATGATTGATAGCTTTTTTAGACTTAAAACCGCTTTTTATACCAGTGAAGAAATAGAACCTTTTTTACGTGAAACACTGATTCATATCAGTGAGTTTTTAGATACTCCTGATGTTTTTGTAGTACGATTTCAGGATGGACATATCACTATGAAAATTGGTCTAGGGCGTTTTGCTAATGGCATTTTTGATACGGATGATCTCAAAGAAATGCTAAGCAATATTACTTCAAATGATCCGATTACTAGCGTTTTACGTATTGATCAATATATTATTATGCCTATTAATCTGCAAAAATGTCAGGA
Organism: Gammaproteobacteria bacterium; assembly: GCA_026196615.1. Taxonomy (GTDB): domain Bacteria; phylum Pseudomonadota; class Gammaproteobacteria; order GRL18; family GRL18; genus GRL18. The sequence goes on from JAPHSW010000003.1 coordinate 26,861, forward strand.
TGTTATTGTGGGGTTAATGAGTGAACGTGAAATTGAAGGTGCTGATAAATTGTTAGATGTTCTAGCCAGGGACATGTCTAGAGTTTTTGAGACGGTGACAACACTTTCAGATCTTCGTGCCGAGCTTGATGAAAAAGACCAACGTATTAAACAATTGGAAGCTAAGGTTGAATTACTACAAGATGATACAAAATAGTTATTTGATTTACTTTGAAATCTTGTTCTCTACAAGAGTATTCACCTTAAACTATGAATAATAAAGAGTAAAAAATGGATTACAATAATCGAATCTTGATCATTGATGATGATAAATGCATTCTGGATATTTTTTCTTCGGTTTTGACAAATGCTGACTCACCAAGCAAATCAGAAAATTTAGCACAGCTATCAAAACTCATGGAAAAGGACACTGTTTCCAGACAGAAAAGAGTACGATGTTTTGAAGTTGATACCGCTCAACAAGGTGAAGAAGGTTTCAATAAGGTTCGCTTATCATTAGCAGAAGGTAAGCCCTATAGCGTCATTTTTACGGATATGAGAATGCCACCTGGATGGGATGGTGCAAAAACAGCTCAAGAAATCCGTAAAATTGATCCCCAAGTTGAAATTATTGTTGTGACTGCTTATTCTGATACCAGTATTGCACAAATAGTGAAACAGGTTCGTTTTACTGATCGATTACTGTACCTGAAAAAACCATTTGATGATGAGGAAATCCTGCAACTCTCAGACTCTCTTTCTATGCGTTGGAATCTGGAAACAAAGGTCCAGGGTATGGTTTCAGCATTAGAAACTATGATTGATCGGTGTTATGAACTGAATTTGACTCAATATCAGGAAGACAGTATTTATCCTTTTTTGAAACAGGCAATAGAACATGTTTCCAATTTTTTAGAGACAAAAGATGTGCTCATTGTTCGTGTTGAAAACGGCAGAATTGTTCTGAAAGTTGGTTTAGGATGCTTTGAGAAAGAATATATGGGAAAAAATAATTTTGACAATATTCTTTCTGAATTAGTTGATAAAGTCCCAATGACTCGTATTTTACAAACCTCCATTTTTACGGTATTGCCAATGTCTGGACAACGTTGGAATGGATTTATGGTTGGTTTGTCTTCTCAGTTTCAAATAGAAGGTACTAGTAAACTTCTAGGGATCTTGGCACTTAATATTACTAAACTGTTTGATATCATTTCTATGGTGACGAATCTTCAAGAAAGTAGTCATCGTAAAGATAAAGAGATAAAAGCACTACAGGAACAACTTAAACAGTATGAAGAGAATTCAAAAAAAACTAAAGTTAAATGAAGTAAAACGCCTCCACTACCGACGTAATAAAAAAGAAAAGTAGCTCACATTTTTTTCATAAAGTGCATGAAGATGTCTATTTAAGTTTATTGAACTTTTAACTGAATTGGTTTAGTTAATTTAGTCGTTTTAAACCCACGTCGTGCAACCATTGCTGTGATGAAATAGGGCGGCTAAAGTAAAAGCCCTGTAGATAATCAATACCAATACCAGTTAACTTATCTTTAATGTTTTCTGTTTCGACAAATTCTGCAATTGTCATGACATCAATAACCTGAGCAATTTGATGGATGGATTCAACAATGGTGAGATCGAGCAAATCATCTTTGATATCTTTTACAATATCACCGTCAATCTTTAAAAAATCAATAGGCAATTGACGTAAATAACCAAATGAACTCATACCAGAACCAAAATCATCCAGAGAAAAGAGACAGCCGATTTCTTTTAATTTATTAATAAATTTTAGTGCTTGATGAAAGCGAGAAATAGCCGCAGTTTCAGTGACTTCAAAACAGAATTTATTCGGTGCTATTCCAGTACTTTCTATCTTCTGAATAAAAAATTCAGTCAGTTCTTTTTGAATGATTGTTTGACCTGATAAATTGATACAAATGATGGGTAGCTTATCTCCTTGATCTTTAGCCTGGTTTTCTATGAGAGTTTTACATAACTCAGAAAAAACCCAACAATCAATTTTATCAGCAATATTAAATCGTTCAGCAATAGGCAAAAAAGATCCTGGTAACAACCAGTCAGAGTCATCCTTGCCTCGCATTCTTATGAGAACTTCCCATAAACTACCGTTTGAATTTTGAGTTGCTACAATTGGTTGAAAAAATAAACCAAAATTGTCTTGTTCAAGACTTTGATGTATCAAAGACGTTTGCATTATTTGACGGTGTACATTAACATCACCATCTTCATAATTACCTATCACTTTGACCTGATTTCGACCCGCATCTTTGGCGCCATAACAGGCAGCATCTGCCTGGCTCAAAATTTCCTGTGGACTTTGAGTACTATCTGTTACGAGGGCGATTCCAATTGAAATTCCAATTCGAAATAGTTTATTTTCATAAGTGAAACGAAAATCATTGACCTGTTTGATGATATTATCAGCGATATATTCTGCTTGTTCAACGGGACAATTTTCGATTAGTATTGCAAACTCATCACCGCCTAAACGGGCCAAAGTGTCTCGACTTCGAATCGATTCGGAAAGCTTATGGCTGAGCTGAGATAGCAGTTCATCTCCAGCCAAATGTCCACAGCTGTCGTTGACCAGTTTAAACTGATCTAAATCCAGAAATAGCAATGCATGCTTTTGAGCATATTGTTTTGTTCGGCTAATGGCTAGTTCAAGACGGTTAAACAATTCATGTCGATTGACTAGTCCTGTTAATGAATCATGTTTATTTTCCCATTGAATTTTTTTCTCGATTTGAACTCGTTCAGAGACATCACGAAAAACCAGTACAAAGCCTTCAGAATCAGAATGAGTAAATGAAGTAATTTGAAACTCAATATGTTTAACTGAATTATTTTGACTGAGAATAGCAATATTCGGTGGGCTATTAATGAATGAAAAATAATCAATTGGAGAAGCATTATCTTCATTGATGAGCGGTAATATATTACTTGTTTGACAGTGCATGAGTGCATTATGAGATATATTTATAAATGACTGCACTCTCTGATTAAAATAGATGACTTCCATATTTTTATCTAAACGAAGCACGGCATCACTGATTGCATTTAAAGTGACTTGAGCATTGACCTCATTCGTAGCGATTAATATATTTTTTTGCTGAATTTCATCATTAACGGTTAATAATTCTTCATTGGTTGATTGTAATTCTTCATTAGTAGATTGTAGTTCTTCATTGGTCGTTTGTAGTTCTTCATTAGATGATTGCAACTCTTCATTAATGATTTGCAGCTCTTCATTTGACTCCTGCAATTGAATATTGGCTGTCTCTAATTCCTGAATAACTGTCTGTAATGTTTCTTGAGTTGCTGTTAACTCTTGCTCTAATTGTTGAGCTCGGTGTGAATTGACTGATTCATTAGCGTTAGTCTCAATAACATCATCAGGGCAAATAAAATTGGTCGGCTCTTTATGACTAACAAAAGAAATGATAGCCCATTTAGACTCAATATCACTAAAAGGAGTAACTACTAATTGGATTTTTAGCTCAGAAGAATTTTCAACTTGCTTGTTTATTTCGGACAGCTTATGAGTATTGCCCTCAATTTGCATATTGAGTCGTCGCATTTTATATAATAATGCTTTTAATTCAGCTTGTAGTGCACTATTAATAAGGCTAAAAATGAGTAAGTCAGTATCACCACCACGAAATTGTAAAAAATCTTTTGCATCATCAGTAATATAATGAATTTTATTATGATCATCAATAATTGCACTAGCAGGTGAAAAATGCTTGCTTAACTCTCTAAAAATAATATTTTCCAGTTCACCTTCTTGTTCTTGTTTATGCGTTGGGAGAGAAGAGGTTGCAATACTTTTAACTGGGAAATGCATAAACGGTAAGGTAATACGTTTATGTGATAATGGTTTTTTCTGATAGAGTCGGGCACTTTTATTCAGGCAATCAAATAAGGTATTATCATTAACAGCCTCTGAAATTCCCAAAAAAAGAATACCATTAGACAATAGTGAATAATGAAATACATCATTAATTTGTTTTTGTAATACCGAATTAAAATAGATGAGTAAGTTCCGGCAGCTGATTAAATTAATACGAGAAAATGGTGGTTCTTTAATAAGATTGTGTCGGGCAAAAGTAATCTGGTTGCGAATGCGATCAATGATTTGACATTGATCGCCTTTTTGAGAAAAATAGCTTTGTAGTAATGAATAGGGTAAATTTTGCAGTGTCTCTTTTGCATAGCTCCCAACACGAGCAACTTGCAAAGAAGCTTCATCCAAATCTGTGGCAAAGATTTGATAGGAAAAGTTATAACGATTATCTGTTAATTTACACTGTTTTCTAGCTTCTTCCATTAATATGGCAATACTATAAGCTTCTTCACCTGTTGCACATCCTGCTACCCAGATTCGGATAGGTTCATTACTATGGTGTTCATTAACCATCTTCTGAATGTTTTCGGACAGTTTTTCAAAAGGGGATTCATCCCTAAAAAATTCTGTTACTGGAATTAAAACATCGGAAATAAATTGCGCAGATTCACCATCGGTCTGTTCAAGAAATTTGGCATAATCTTCCATCTTATGGATGTTATTTTGTTCCATACGTCGATGAATACGGCGTGAAATAGTTGACGGCTTATATTGTGCCAGATCAAGTCCAGATTGTTTGTGAGTTAACTGAATGATTTTATGATAGGCAACATGTTCAGATGGACTGCTCGTGCGATTAGAAAATTCTAGATTGCCACGACAAATTTCTTCCAAACGTTGAGCAATTGCTTCAGGAGACAACACAATATCAACGGCATGAGCCTGAATGCTGGTTAAGGGCATGACCTCATAGCTGGCAGTAGTTGGATCCTGAGCAATAGTGACCCCTTCAGCAGATTTAATAGCTATCAGACCACTGGTTCCATCATTACCTGTACCTGATAAAATAATACCAACAGCCTGGCTGCCTTCGCTAACAGCCAAAGAATTAAAAAGACGATTGATATTCGGTCTGGCAGAGTTTTTTTCCATCGGAGACAACATGATAATACGGCCATTTTCAATGACTGCATCATGATCGGCTGTTACCACATAAAGTGTGTCAGGTTCAGGAGTGGTGATATCTTCAAGAGCTACGACAGGTAAAGTCGTTTTATGGCTAAGCAATTCAGGCAATAATGACTGTCTGTCTGGGGCACAATGTTGAGCGACAACATAATAATAGCCCAGATTGCTGGGTAAGTGACTGACAAGAGAGCTCAATGCCTCTAAGCCACCCGCTGATGCGCCAATGGCAATGAAAAAAGGTTTACTGTTTTTTTTATTTTCTAATTTTGACGTCATAAAAACCTACATCTGATTCCATCAGATTTTATAATGGCCAATTCACCTGATACTAGTGAGGCCTTATATTAGCATGTTCAAGCTGATAAACCACTATCTGATTTATTTTCTTTTTTGTAAGTCAAATCCTACTTTTTTTTGTAAAATTTTACTACACTTAATCGAGTCACTTTATAAAGAAAACAGGAAATAGTAATGGCTTTTTCAGTAGAAGGTTCTGAACGTAAAATAATTATAAAAAATCAAGAGATTCAGCCAGAAGAAATTGAGGCGATATTATTAAACTATCCATCTGTTATTGATTGCCGTGTACTGGTAAAAGAGTGTGATGGCAACGGTTCGCAATTAGTGGCTTATATTGTGACAAAAGAAACATTTTCAGAGGAAAAGTTACACCAATTCCTGAAAAATCAACGACCTAACAAAATATTACCAATTGCTTATATTTCTATAACAAATATGCCATTGACTGATTCAGGCTGTATTGATGAAGATGCTTTGCGAACGCTTATTGTCATTAATGATAATTTGATTGAATCTTGGGATTCTGAACTAAAAAACATATCAGAACTGCAACAATATGCCGTTACAGTACAAGATAAAAATATTCAATGTGATCCTCTGCATTTGCAGCATTTATGCCCAAAATGGACTTCAAAACTTGATAATGAAGAATTAGAAGACATTGATTTTGAAGAAGGCGAAGCATCTGATGTGCTTGCCTTAAGCGATGGCGGTCCATTGAATTTTGATAAGTCATTGCCACAAACATTGTCTGAAGCTTTTGCACAGGCTCAAAAACACAAAAGTAGTGGTCTTATTTATGTGCAACAAGATGGTTCAGATGTCTTTATCAGTTATACAGAATTATTTTTTCAAGCTAAAAAAATTGTAACAGGTCTTGAACAAAAAGGCTTGAAAGCCAATGATGTTGTGATTTTACAACTCACGTCATTAGATGAGTTTGTTACCGTATTTTGGGCTTGTTTACTGGCTGGAGTTATTCCATTGACAGTGGCTATTGCACCTACTTATGAAAGCAAGAATGGTGTTTTGGATAAGCTGTTTAATGCCTGGGATTTACTAAAACGACCACCCATCATCAGTAGTGAAGAGTTGCTAAGAGGCCTTGATGATTTTCAGGCTGTTTATGAACTGGAGCAATTGAATACGCTGTCTATTCTTGAGCTTAATAATCATGAAGCTGCAACCTCCTGGTATAAAAGTTCACCTGAAGAAATTGCATTTTTACAACTTTCATCGGGTAGTACTGGTGTTTCCAAATGCATTCCTGAAACTCATCGAGCTGTTATTTCTCACATTCAGGCTGCGACTCAAGTTAATCAATATCATAGTCACCATGTGAGTCTTAACTGGTTGCCGATGGATCATGTTGGTCCCTTACTAATGTATCACGTTAGAGATGTCTACCTGGGCATTAGGCAAGTTCAGGTACCACCGAATATGATCCTTAATGATCCGACGTTATGGCTGGACTATTTAGAGCAATATCAAGTCACTCATACCTGGTGTGCTAACTTTGGCTATAAGCGAGTAAATGACTGTTTGTTAGATCATCCTCATAAGCTTTGGGATTTGTCTTCCGTCCAGGTGTTTTGTAATGCAGGTGAGCAAGTAACCTTATCTGTGTTACAGGATTTTATTTTACTGACTCAGAATTTTCAACTCAATATTGATGCCATTCAGCCTGCCTACGGTATGGCTGAAGCAGCTACTGCATTGACCTTTTGTAATAAATTTGATTTAAAACACCATGTTCATCACATTGAAAAAGTGTCTCTCAATGGAAATTTGAGTAAAGTTGAAAAAGAAGATGCTGATACGGTGGCTTTCATTGTTCAGGGGCCACCATCACCAGGCATGAAAATTCGTATTGTTGATAAAAATAACCAAATACTTCAAGAAAGAAAAATTGGTCATGTCCAATTGACCGGTGAAACCATAATGGCAGGTTATATTGATAATGATGAGGCCAATCAGGAAGCCTTCAGTGAAGATGGTTGGTACAACACAGGTGATCTTGGTTTTTTACTTGATGGTGAACTGACGATCACTGGGCGTGAAAAAGATTTAATTGTGGTTTATGGTGCCAATTATTATTGTGCTGACATTGAAGCAGTTGTTAATGATATTCCTGGTGTGTTACCTACTTTTGTCGCTGCAACTGGTGTTGATGCAGAGTCAGGAACAGAACAACTGGCAATTTTCTTTGTCCCTTTACGTGAAAAATTAATTCGTAATATTAGTTTATTGGAAATCATAAAAACTCAGGTGACTTTGTTATTAGGGATTAATCCATCTTATGTTATTCCTTTGAGTGAAGCTGATTTCCCTAAAACAACAAGTGGAAAAATACAACGTGCTAAATTAAAGAATCATTTACTCAACGGTGAATATGCATCGATTCTTCAAGAAATTGATTGTTATCAAAGAAATGAAAATACACTGCCAAACTGGTTTTTTAAGTCACACTGGCGACCTCATCAGATCGAAATATTTAGGTCTGATTATCCCAAAGGGCCCTATCTTATTTTTGTAGATGAATATGGATTGGGTCGATCTTTAGCAAAAGAATTACGTGATGAAAATGAATGTATTATCGTTGAAATAGGTGATGATTATGAACAAGTAAATCATCATCACTATCGTATTGTACCCAATAATACCGAACACTATCACCTGCTTTTCACTAGTCTGGTCAGCCATCATATTAATGTTTGTCAAATTCTCCATTTATGGAACTACAAGAGCAGTGAAGATATTACTTCACTGGCTGAATTAGAAATCACTCAGAAGTGGGTGATGTGTAACTTTCTTCTACTTATTCAAAATATAATCAGACATCATGATTATGAACAGACAGTACAGTTATATGTTGTATCCAGTGATACACAAGTCGTTAGTGATTTGGATAAAGCTTATTATGAACGTTCTACTTTGTCAGGATTAATAAAAACACTGCCTCAAGAAGTCTCCTGGTTACAATGTCGTCATATTGATATCCCTGTTCCCGTTAACGATAAAATTGACAAAGCTCATAATGCATCCATTATTTTGAGTGAGCTAAGAACCATTGTAAATGAACAGGAAGTCGCTTATCGAGATGGACAACGTTATATTAAACGTTTGAAACTAATTGAGTTTTCTCGTCCAACGGAAAAAAATATACCTTTAAAAAAAGGCGGAGTTTATCTTGTTAGTGGTGGCCTGGGACATGTAGGTTTATTAATATCACAGATGTTACTAGAGCGTTATGAAGCGCGTCTAATTATTATTGGTCGTACTGATTTAGGTGATATTCAAGATACAGAACATAGTGATGAAAACATTGGTAATCGTTATAATGCAGTACAGTTTCTGCAGCAGTTTCCAGGTGATTTTCGATATTATAGTGTAGGTGTTTGCGATCATGAGCATTTAGAGCTAATTGTTCAGGAGGTTGAAAAAGAATGGGGTAGAGAGCTGGATGGCATTCTTCATCTTGCTGGTTGTGAGCAACAGAAATTACTCAAAGATGAGACCAGAGAATCATTAGGTCAGATTTTACGCCCTAAGGTTATGGGTAGTTGGGTTTTGCATCAATTATTGGCTAAACGAGCATCTTCAAAAGGTGCTTCGTCTGCAATAGTTGATAAAAAACTATTTATCCATTTTTCTTCGGTCAGCAGTCATTTTGGGGGAGAAAAATCTGGAGCTGAATCGGCAGCTAATGCTTTTCAAAATAGTTTTTCTCAATATCAAAATAAACATACTGCTGTGAATAGTTTATGTTTTGCCTGGAGTCGATGGCATGAATCTGTGATGGGAAAATCTCAGCGTGCACCTTTAACTCCAGATTCTGGTTATCATGAAATGAGTCAACATCAAAGTATTTTGTCTTTTTTGGTTGCTCTGCAGCATCAACAAAAATTTTTATTAATTGGATTAAATGGTACTAAGAGGCGGGTTCGTTATCAACTTGATATGCCTGTCAATAATACTCAAGAAATTTCTACTTATTTTGTTAGTCAGTCAGAGGGAAGAGATAATAATGCATCAGCATATGCTGTACTCAAAACATTGAATGTTCCTGATTGTTTTCAAACAGGTAGTCAATGTCATCCTTTTCAGTTAAAAGAAATGCCCGTGAATGACAAAGGGGATATTGATCACAATCAATTAACCGGTATGCATGCCTATGATGCTACCAATACTGAAATATTTGTATTGGCCAGTAGTGAAACTGAGCAACAACTGGCCTGGCTATGGCAGGATATACTAGCAATCAGTCAGCCTAGTATTCATGATAACTTTTTTAAATTAGGTGGAAATTCTTTACAGGCGACGGTTTTTACTTCCAGAATTCGAGATATTTTTCATTACGATTTAAGTGTTCAAACAATTTTTAAATCACCAACCATTGCTGAAATTGCTGAGATTTTAGATAACCAGGAATTAGAGAAGGAACTGCCAATTCCAATTATACCCAGAGACACTCAAATCTTACCAAGACTGTCCATTGGTCAGGAACGTTTGTGGTTTCTTTATCAACTGGCACCTGACAATCCACAATACAATATACCTGTGACGGTACACATTCATGGTAAGTTGGATATTATTACTTTGATTAAAAGCTTTAATCAGTTAATCCAGCGTCATGAGCCCTTAAGAACCCGTTTTACCTATCGAAAAAATCAGGCAGTTCAGCAGATTTCTAAATCTATGGAGTTGTCTTTGTCCATCACAGATATTTCAGGCACACCAGAACAACAAAAGAAACGTTTAAGGGAAATTACTCAAAAAGAAACCCTGAAACCTTTTGATATTACCCGTTTGCCATTAATTCGGGTGAAACTTTATCGTTTCTCTGACAATCATTATGTCTTGTTTATTGTTATGCATCATATCGTAGCAGATGGCTGGTCTATGGGTGTATTTTTCCATGATCTCACTCAATTATATAAAGCCAGTCAATCAGGAATGAGTATGCCACTTTTACCTTTGGATGTGCAGTATTCTGACTATGCTGTCTGGCAAAGAGACTGGCTTAGTGGTGATCGATTAAAACGTCAGTTGGCTTATTGGACAAGACAACTAGATAATTTACCTGTGTTGAATTTAATTCCCGATAGACCTCGCACTATAAATACATCAAACATAGGGGCTCGTCATACTTGTTATATTGCTCCTAATCTTAACTCTTCTTTGATCCAGCTGGGACAAGAACAAGAAGCTAGTTTATTCATGACTTTACTGGCAGCCTTTACGGTGCTTTGCGGCCGTTATACGGGGCAAGATGATATTGCCATAGGTACTGGTATTGCGAATCGAAATCGAAGAGAGATTGAACCCTTAATTGGTTTCTTTACTAATACATTGGTTATGAGAGGTGATTTATCTGGTAATCCAGATTTTATTACAGTATTACAGCGTATTAAAGATACGGCATTGGATGCTTATGAATATCAGGACCTACCATTTGGTGATTTGGTGGATGCTTTGCAGCCACAGCGTGAAATTGGTCAAAACCCATTGGCACAGGTTGTATTTGTCATGCAAAATTCACCAACTCCTGTAACAGATATTCCCGGCATTGAATTTTCACCTTTTGAAGTTGAAAGTGGTTTGGTGAAAATGGATATTGAAGTTAATGTTTATGAGATAGATGGTGGTTTAAGAATTGAAACGGAATTTAATCAGGAGTTGTTTGATCTCAATACCATTGAACGCATGTTTGAGCATTATCAATTAATACTTAGTGCTATTACTAAAGAACCTCATCAAACTATTAGTACAATACCTTTATTGACACCTGAAGAACAACAGTTTCTGTTTTCCAGTGAATCAACCATTACGGAAGAAAAAGCATTACAAGCACAATGTATTCATGAAGTTGTTGAGCAGGTGGCAAATGATACACCACAAGCTATTGCTATCATTTTTGAACAACAGACTTTAAGTTATGAGCAACTGAATCAAAAAGCAAATCAATTAGCGCGCTATTTACGTGAGCAGGGAGTACAAAAAGAATCTCTGGTTGGAATTTGCATTGAGCGTTCACAAGAAATGATTATAGCACTGTTAGCAATCTTTAAAGCCGGAGGTGCCTATGTTCCACTTGATCCGGCTTATCCTGAAAATAGGCTACAGTTTATTCTGGAAGATACTGACTTAAAATTTTTATTAACACAGAAATCTCTCAAAGATAAATTACCTGATAATCAGGCTGCTATGACTTGTATTGACAGCCAATGGGAATTGATTGAAAAACAAAGTAATGAAAATCTCAATCTTAGAATCACTGGTAATAATTTGGCCTATATTATCTTTACATCAGGTTCTACAGGAAAACCTAAAGGAGTATTAATTGAACATAAAGGATTGTTCAATTTGGCTTATGCTCAAATTGATGTGTTTGATGTTCATGCTACTGATAATGTTTTACAGTTTTCATCATTAAATTTTGATGCTTCGATATCGGAAATAGCAATGTCACTTGTTTCGGGTGCAAGTCTGGTTATGGTCAATCAAAGTGCCTTGATGTTTGGTCCCCCCCTATTACGCTTACTTCAACAAGAATGCATTAATGTTGCAACTATTCCACCTTCGGTTTTAACAACATTACCTGTTGAAGGTGATTTTTTGCCTAATTTAAAAACAATAATTGTTGCGGGCGAAGCGTCAAATATTGAACTAATTAAATTATGGTCAAGAAATAGACGATTAATAAATGCTTATGGGCCTACAGAAACGAGTGTATGTGCAACTGCTTATTTATATAAAGATGAAAAGAAAACGCCTCCTATTGGAAAAGCGATTGCTAACACACAAGTCTATTTGTTGGATAAATCAAAGCAACCTGTACCTGTTGGTATTCCAGGTGAAATTTATATTGGTGGAATTGGTGTTGCCCGTGGCTATTTAAATAGGCCTGAGTTAACGTCTGAACGATTTATACATGATCCTTTTAGTTCAGAATCTGATGCAAGAATGTATTGTTCAGGTGATTTGGCACGTTATCTTCCAGATGGTAATATTGAATATTTGGGGCGAATTGATCAGCAGATAAAAATTCGTGGATTTAGAGTTGAACCTGGAGAAATTGAAAATCGTTTACGTGAACATGAAGTAATTAAAGAAGCATTTATTCACGTGAATAAAAGTGAATTACAAAATCCATTTTTGGAAGCCTTTGTTACCCAAGAAGTAAATAAAACAGAAAATATAGCTGAGTTAAGTTCTGCTCTCAAAGTATATTTAAAAGAACAACTACCATCACATATGATTCCCTCCAGTATTTCAGTGATAGAAAAAATTCCACTGACACCTAATGGAAAATTAGATTATACGCAATTGGAATTATTAAAAGTAAATCAAAATAAAGAAAATGTTTCGTCAGGTGTAGCTAAGATTATTCCTGATGTCTTAGATAATGGAGAATATGATGAAACTGAAGTTATTATTGTTAATGTGATTGAAGAAAAACTTCATTTGGATGAAGTGAGTATTCACAGCCATTTCTTTGAGGAATTGGGCGGTACTTCATTGGGTATGGTGCATATCCATAAAGAATTGGAAAAACAGTTGAATCAAGAAATTTCATTGATTGATTTGTTTGAATATCCTACTGTTGCTCAATTAACTCAATATTTAACTAAGGGGTCTGCTGACTCTGCACAGGCACAATTATTACAGAAAAAAATGCCGGAGCGAGTGAATAAGCAACAAACAGAAGCCATAGCAATAATTGGTATGGCAGGTCGTTTTCCTGGAGCCAATAATGTGGATGAATTTTGGGATAAGCTCAAACATGGTGAAGAGCTAATTCAGAAATTTACTAAAGAAGAGCTAGTGGAAGC
>JAPHSW010000265.1 GCA_026196615.1 Gammaproteobacteria bacterium
GGTTTTGATGATAATGTAGATGGTATTGGTGATACTCCCTTTGAGTTATACGCCTGGTCAGACCGTCTTTGGGTGGATGTACCTATGACTCAATTTTTTCGGGGAACGCCAATGATGGAAACTGTTGATTTTGTAGAACGTTTTACCAGTTTCTCCAATCCGGCCTTAATGTTAAGAGATAAGCATCCTAAGTTGCAATAGAAAGGTGAACGCAGACTATCAACGGTTATTGTTTTTCTTTTAAAAATTGGTCATGTAGCTTTTCAATATTCTTCTTTTTCTCTAAAAGAGAGTCGTGGCATTTGAGCATTACTCTTTCTTGTTCGTTAAATGTCTCTAACTGCTGCGATATGGCATCTAATTTTTTTTGCTTTTCATCATGTTCGTTTTGTAATTGTTCTATTTGACTATTTTGTTGTTTTTGTTCGCTCTCCAGTACACCTAATTGCTCGCCTAACTCCTTTTCTTTTTCTTCATACTTGCCCGTAGATTCTTCGGTGAAAGCTTTGTACAGTTCTTGTCGTACATCGGACATAATAATCTCCTGAGGCTAGAAGGGCATAAAATATCCTAAGGTTGTCTATGGCTCGGGATACAGATTATATTACGTTTAAATATTAGCTTAGACTATTGTTAAGAGTCGTACAATAAATTTTTGAGATAAATCGGAATAGACGATTATCCAAAAATTATGATTTAGAATAAACGAAAACTTATATATAAAATAAAAATCTGAAATGAAACAATGCTTTAGTAAAAATTAAAACATCTGTGGATTTAGTTGAATGTGATATTTTTGATGAATATTCCATAATCACTATTTTAAGTAATTATTCCGGTGATTTGAAATCAGTCAATGAAATACTCTGAGTTTCCCACTACAGTTAAGTACAAGGCGAAAGAGGCCAATGTATCAATATGGCTTTAGTTTTCTTACTGTCCCATCCAAATGACGCATGTGGATATTACCTGGTGGTGCATACTCACAAACCCAAACCTGTGAAAAATCTTTGCATGCTATAGCAGCACAGCCTAATTCTTTTGTTGTATTCCAAATAACCTGTGTATAGTGGCCGCATATCTGTCCTTTTTGGCAGCTGTTTGTATCATAGTCATACCACTTCACTTCATCATACCATGTCTGTACAACTTGTTTATCTGTGATGTTCTGTAATAAATTTTTTTGAGTTTTATTATTATTAGCATCTATTTTTATCAAGGTGTATGGACTGGCCCAATAAATGTTTTCGCCTGTTTCTCCAAAAGAGTGACTAATCTGACAGTCTCTGGATTGGAGTTTTTTTGCCCATGCTTCAGCTGCTTTTTCCAATGTATCTGAATATATCAATGGTGGTGAATTATAATTTTGTCGTAGTTCATTATGTGCTTTGATCATTGCTTTAGGATTGATATTAATCTCTTGGGCATAAATTGGGGTGACAAAAAATAGAAAAAAAATTATCAGTCTTAACATATTTTTCCTAAATTCAAGGACTTGGATATTAATAGGATAAAAGAATTGAATTAAGTTTATCAGATTTCTTAAAATGTTTAAAATAAGAGGGGAGATAATACCGTACTAATATCTTAAATCTGATGATTGTCTTTCTTAACTTAATTAGCCACTCTTAATATGTCTACTTAGTTATTGTTAATCTTATTTGAAACGTGAGAATAAGACGTTGATGTTCTGAAAGTTAAAAATAACAGAATTATTCAGGTTGTTATTTGAGTTAAAGAAGTTAATAGGCACACCATTTCCGGTAAGGGCACGAATCTGACGGCTAGATGTAACATCTCAGCAATCGAAGTCTCTGCAAACCTGAGGTCTATCATCTATTTACTATCAATTCAAAATTACCTGAAAATGGTAAATTAAATGTGCTTGATTATGGAACTGTCTTTGACATTTGATGAACATTATACTCAATTAAGTGTACGGTTTGGTTAAGACGAGAAAACCTATCTGTCATGACGTTCATCCCACCCGTAATATTATTTAAATTGTTTTGCATAATGACAACGTCTGACGTCATTTGAGAAACATTTTGATGCATTTGTTGTACACTACTGACCATTAGCCCCATTTCAGAAGTCATAACAGGTATGGTTCGAACGTTGATTTCCATTTTGTTGACATTGGCTGTCATTTGATGCATTTCATGTGACATTTCTCCAAACTGTTTATACATTAAAACCATGTCACCTGCTAGTAATTGAATGTTTTTTGAAAGCATAAATCCTTCAAATATCAGAAAGAAAATAAAAGCAATAAACATAGCAAGTACCAGTTTAATGAAAACAAGTGTTTTTCTTTTGATTTTACGACTTGTTTGTTGATCATGGCTAAGTTCATTATCCATTTCAGTGACGGCTTTGTGAATCTGGGAGAGAAACTCCATTTGGCTATTTTGCATAAAAATTCCTTTAGAATGGATTAATTGACTTTTGGAGTGTATACATTAATTAAATGGTATGAATTGGTTATATGCTTTCATGGGTCTGGATATACGTGATACTCCATTACCCATTCGGTGTACTGAACCTTCGAGATTGACGAATGTCGATGTCATTGAATCGATATTGTAAGTAATTTGATTCATATGTAATTGCATTTTATGCATTTTTTCTGTTAGTACTGTAATTTCATTACTCATTCCACCAACATTATCTTGCATTGTTTGAATTTCAGTGAGCATTTGAGGCAAGTGAGAAACACTCTTTTCCATGCCAATAACGCTTTTATTCATGGCTGTCACATCTGCTGTCATTGTTGAAAAATGTTTGGTCATGGTGGTGATTGTATTATTAAGTGCTTGAATATGGGTGGTAAAAATAATAATGGCAGAAAATAATGCCAGTAGCATAATGGCACAAAAAATCATGACTCCCCGTATTAACTTAGTCACTCTTTGACCAATAAAATATTGCATTTCCTTTTGTTTATAAATAACTCCCTGATATTTTTCAATAATATCTGAAACCATTTCCTGTTCGGTTAAATTTTGAGTATCACTCATTTATAATTCCTTACGATCGATTGCTTTTTATCCACATGCCATAAATGTGTCTAATAAATTTTAAGAGTGAAGGATAAAAAATATAGC
Source organism: Gammaproteobacteria bacterium (assembly GCA_026196615.1). Classification (GTDB taxonomy): domain Bacteria; phylum Pseudomonadota; class Gammaproteobacteria; order GRL18; family GRL18; genus GRL18. Next base: position 3,108 of record JAPHSW010000265.1, read on the forward strand.
CACTCTTTTCAACTTAAATTGATGTAAACTCGCGTTCATTGCACTAAATAAATTTTTAAATAAAGGTCAATTAGACTTTTACTTTATAATGCTGCTAGTTTTTTCTACATAAATGATTCTAGTAAGTGCTTGTTTAATTTAATATTTAAATTTATAGTCTTAATGCTGAAGGATCCCCACAAATTTAAGCCATTGTTCCGAGACACATCACATCTTGGTTCAATTGTTTAAATACATGCTTTAAATCCTTCATGTAA
>JAPHSW010000284.1 GCA_026196615.1 Gammaproteobacteria bacterium
ACGTAAATGACGCTTACGCTTAGTGGTCATTTTAGTCAGGATGTGGCTACGGTTTGCGTTACCGCGCTTAATGCGACCAGAACCAGTCACTTTAAAACGCTTGGAAGCACCGCGTTTGGATTTCATTTTTGGCATAATACACCTCTATAATATCTACGCATTGATTAAGTTAAGCTAAATAATTTTAGTTTAACTTTATTCTCTTCTATTTAAAGAAAGAGAGGTTAAGTAAAAAAACAACTCTTGACTCAAAAAGATAGCCTGAGGTAGGCCTCCAGTGAGTGGTTGTTACTTTTTGCTTTTTGGCGCTAAAACCATTGTCATTTGACGACCTTCAAGTTTGGCACGTTGTTCAACATTAGCCAATTCATCCAGATCTTCAGCAACTCGATTCAATACATCAAGACCTAGCTCACGGTGAGCCATTTCACGACCACGAAATCTTATTGTCACTTTGGTTTTGTCACCATTTTCAAGAAAACGAGTCAGGTTGCGTAATTTGACCTGATAATCGCCCTCTTCAGTACCCGGTCTGAGTTTAACCTCTTTAACCTGAGTTTGTTTCTGTTTTTTCTTTTCCTGAGCTTTTTTCTTCTTTTGCTCAAAAATAAATTTGCCGTGATCCATCACACGACAGACAGGAGGTTTCGCTGTTGGCGCAATCTCCACCAGATCCATTTCACTTTCACTGGCCAACCTTTTGGCATCTGCAAGGCTCATAATCCCTGCTTGTTCCCCATCTGCACCAATAACTCGAAGTTCTTTGGCTATAATATCGTCGTTAATACGGGTTTGGTTTGATTTGGATTTATCAAACTGTTTTCTTGGGGCTGCGATGGGTTGTATCTCCTAAAAAATTGGTATAAATTACTGAACGCAGTATTCTATTAGACTTTTTTATGAAAAGCCATACATTCTTCAATAAAAAAGCTTATAAAATCTCATTATAATGATAAAAAATAGCATTCTTAACAACAATTTATAAAATTTAGCATAATAAGGTTAATTAATGACCAAATTGTTTGATTTCTTCAGACATTTTAGCAATTAAATCATCACTGCTCATTGTACCTAAATCTTCACCACTCATTGTGCGAACAGCAATAACATTATTCTCAATCTCCCGATCACCTGCAACGAGAATATAGGGTGTTCTTCCTAGTGTATGTTCACGGATCTTAAAGCCAATTTTTTCATTTCTTAAATCAGAGTCTGCACGTATACCTGCATTTCTTAACTTTTGCACAAAAGCCGTTACATAATCGGCCTGTTTATCTGTAATGCCCATCACAACAGCTTGAACAGGAGATAACCATAAAGGCATTTTACCCGCATGTTCTTCAATTAAAATGCCAATAAAGCGTTCAAGCGAACCAAGAATTGCTCGATGAATCATCACTGGCACCACTTTTTCGCCCTGCTCATCAATAAAATGTGCATCCAAACGTCCCGGCATTGAAAAATCAACCTGTGCTGTACCACATTGCCATACTCGACCTAAACAGTCTTTTAATGAAAATTCAATTTTAGGCCCATAAAATGCGCCTTCACCCGGTTGCAATTCCCAATCCAGTTCCTTACTGTTTAATGAAGCTTCTAATGCTGCTTCAGCTTTATCCCAAACTTCATCTGAACCAACTCGTTTTTCAGGACGGGTGGAGAGTTTCACCAAAACTTCAGTAAAACCAAAATCTTTATAGACTTCAAAGAGTAAATCAATAAATTCGGATATCTCACTCTGAATTTGCTCTTCAGTACAAAAAATATGTGCATCATCCTGAACGAAATTTCTAACTCTCATTAAACCGTGTAATGTACCAGACGGTTCATTACGGTGGCATGACCCAAATTCAGCCATGCGTAATGGCAAATCACGATAGGATTTTAGCCCTGTGTTAAAAATTTGAATATGACAGGGGCAGTTCATTGGCTTTACTGCATAATCACGATTTTCTGATGATGTGGTAAACATCATGTCACTGAACTTATCCCAATGACCTGATTTTTCCCACAAACTACGATCAACCACCTGTGGTGTACGAACTTCCTGATAATCATGCTTAACTAAAACATTTCTGATATATTGTTCAACTTCCTGATAAATAATCCAGCCTTTTTCATGCCAAAAAACCATACCAGGTGCTTCTTCTTGCATATGAAACAAATCCAGTTTTTTGCCCAGCTTACGATGATCTCGCTTTTCGGCTTCTTCCAGACGACGCAAATAAGCTTTTAAGTCTTTTTTGTTGGTCCACGCAGTACCATAGATTCGTTGTAGCATCTCATTGTTTGAATCACCACGCCAATAAGCTCCAGCTAATTTCATCAATTTAAATGCTTTGATCTTGCCTGTAGATGGCACATGAGGGCCTCGACAAAGATCGATAAAATCACCTTGCTGGTATAAAGACAAATCTTCATTGGCTGGAATACTTTCAATAATCTCAGCTTTGTATTCTTCTCCCATATCACGAAAGAACTGTACAGCATCATCACGAGATTTCACAGAACGGCTGATAGTATGATTTTCCTTTGCCAGTTCTGCCATTTTTTTCTCAATAGCAACTAAGTCTTCAGGAGTAAAGCTTTCTTCATAAGAAAAATCATAGTAAAAGCCATCTTCAATGACTGGGCCAATTGTCACCTGAGCTTTGGGGAACAAAGTTTTAACGGCTTGAGCCAGTAGATGCGCAGCTGAATGTCGAATAACTTCCATACCTTCAGTATCACGTTCCGTCACAATGGCTAATTGGACATCTTTATCAATTACATAGGAGGTATCCAATAGTTGTCCGTCTATTTTTCCGGCTAAAGCCGCTTTTGCCAAACCAGGGCCGATATCAGCAGCCACATCATGAATTGAAACAGCTGAATCAAATTGTCGAGAAGAACCATCAGGTAAAGTAACTACAGGCATTATATGTGAACCAATAAAGTTAAAATTAATAAAAAAGCCAGTTATTATAACGTACTAAATTAACCGCTTAAAGAGTGGTTTGGTTTAATTTTTAAACTCATCAACAATAAAAAGAAAAAAAATGAACGAATGTCAAATTTTTTGCCATTCCTACAAAGTTTTAAGAAAAATCCTACATTTATATCGCAGAGTTATTATTATACTGGGGTCTATATTATGAACCCTAATAATACTTGATGGTGAGACATGGGCAACACTGAGCAGGAATCTGATCAACTCCTGCAAGAAATCATACAATTAGAAGTTGAAATCGATAAAATCATGGCACTCAACGGTAATCGTGAAGATTATATTGTAAAGCAATACCGTAAATTTATTTTAGCTAAAAGAAATAAAATCAGAAAAATGAACTTCGGTTATAAGGACTTACTACCTAACTAGAATTTCAGGAACATTGACTCCGCAGCCTGGTTGGAGGTCCAATCAAGCCTGCATGCCTAAAACTCAAGGAACTTCTAAACTCCCAAGCATATCCCCAAATTTTTTAAACTGTCCAGTAATGGATGATCATCAGGAATAATACGACGATTACCCGCAATTTCATCTAAAGGTACAGGTATTGCGTATCCACCACGTTCAGCAACCATTACCCCAGATTCTCCATCCGCTATCAGATCAACCGCTTTAGTACCTAACTTAGTCGCTAAAATTCTATCTGCTGCTGAAGGACTGCCTCCTCTCATGACATGTCCTAAACTGGTCAATCGAGTTTCAAGCCCAGTTAACTCCGCTAAACGATGTGTTAAATGAACTGCTGCACTGCCTTCAAAATCAGCAGGTATTTCAGCAGCATCTATTGGGCGAGCTCCCTCTGCAACCGCAACGATAGAAAAACGCTTACCTTTACGATTACGCCCAATCAAAGCATTTTTGATGACATCGATATCATAGGGAATCTCAGGAATCACAACAACATCTGCACCACCTGCCAGTCCAGAAGCAGCCGTTAACCAACCAGTATTATGTCCCATAACTTCTACGACCATTACCCGGTGATGGCTGGAAGCCGTTGAGTGCAAACGATCAATAGCTTCAGTAGCAATTTCAACTGCCGTATCATAACCAAAACATAAATCAGTTCCCCAGACATCATTATCAATAGTTTTAGGCAATGTAATAATATTCATATCTGTTTTTTTCAGCAAGCGCATGGCATTTTTTTGAGTACCACCACCACCGATACAAACCAGAGCATCCAGATGCAATTTATGATAATTCTCTTCAGCCTGAGCAATAGTATCAATGACCTTATCACCAATAGACATTTTATGAGGTTTATCACGGCTAGTGCCCAAAATAGTACCTCCAAGTGTCAATATACCTGACAATGCAGTATCATCCAGTCGTTCATATCGGTTTTCAGCTAAACCTCTGAAACCATCCAGAAAGCCAATAACTTCCATATTGTGTTGCTTTATTGCTGCCTTTGCTACTCCGCGAATGGCTGCATTAAGCCCCTGACAATCACCGCCTGCGGTCAAAATACCAATTGATTTTGAATCATTATTCATATTTATTATCTTTCACTTTTATTTGAATTAAAGAAATTATTTGCTTTTGGTTAAAATAAGATATAACTAATCATTTCACTAGGACTAAGTTACATAACGAAATCAAGATTTCTATGTAACTAAAAAAATAAATTTCAAAGACTCCCTAATCCTGTCCTAAAGCTCTCAGCTTTTCAAGCTCTGATTCTCTTTTTCTGACATCTTTATAGGCTTTTTTGAAATATGAACGAAGGGTTTTCTTAACATTTTTTACAGCATCTTTTGCTGGGATCCCCTTAAGTACACAATATATAGCCAAAGAATAAGTAATATCATATTGCGACAGGAAAGCTTGACGATTGACAGTTGTCGGCTGACAGCTACCACACGTCACGTTACGATATACAAAAGCACTATTGGCAAACATTAAACCAAAACCTAAAAAAACAGCCAGAACTTCGGTCACATGCGGCCAGTTGTCATCACCTCCAGGGGGTATATCTTCAGCCATAGAGCCTAAATGATGTGACAAAGTATGAGCAAAAGAAGCAATAATTGCTTCAGGATTTCTAACTTGTCGAGGATCATAAAGTATCAATAGACGATCATCATCTGCCACATCAGTTGGCTCGACACCATTAACATCTCGTAATGCGCCCGACACGACAATGCGAGAAGCCTGGGTTGCACAAGTCTGATCAGTACTTAATCGACAAGGCCAGTGCTTCAAAGCAGCATATTCTTTCACTTTATCAAAGATAATTTGAGCCATATCTTCTATATTGTCAGCCTGACCAGGAAAAAATTTATTGGAAGGTTCAACAAGTAATGACTGATTAAAGAAAATATCTGCATCAAAATTTTGCAAAGCCCATTCATAGAGCTCAAATTGCCATTGAACTGATTCTTCATCAAGCACAGGCGGAGTTTTTAAAAAATCAAAAAACACAAAAACCTCTTTTTTATTGTTTTATCCACTAATTTAATAGACATTAGATTCTTACAGGTAAAAGTCTCTTCACAGTCTCTATTCTAGCTAAAAACATAGAAATTATGATCAAGTTACTAAATTAATGCCTATATTACTAGGTATATTCCCTATATTTTACTATATTAGCAATTAATGATGGACGATCATTTCTATTCCGACTATACTGTATGGATTATTATAAATGAGCAGCCGTAAGGAGAAACTACATGCTCTCTCAAAACACAAAATCAATAAAGATCACTATTGCTTCACTCGTGATCACTGGATCCACACTGGGGGGAGCCGTCAGCGCACAAAGTGCAATCAATGCACAAAATATCGTTAGCGCCGATCAAACAGTCATCATCACTGAAGAAACTAATTCTAAACCAGTTGCAACAACAATTACGACTGATAATACCGAGACTCAGGAAAATACTTTCAACAATAAAAAGTATAATTTTCCACCTGCTAATGCTGTACCACAATATCCACAAAATCAACCCGTAAATACACAGGCAGGCAGACAGTCACAAAACTACCCTATGCCCTATCCATCTCAAAGACAGATGAATCCAAATGCCCGACCTTATTATGGTGCTCAACAAAGACCAATGCCAATGAACTCAGGCCCTGGTGTTCCAACTCCTTATGGCATGCCTGGCAATTACAATCCAAGCTTGCATCAAACTCCATACAACCAAGGACCATACGGCCAAAATCCATACAATCGTGGACCTTATGGCAACCCTTATAATGCAAATCCATATAACAGAGGCCCTTATGGTAGCCCTTACCCTTATGGTCGCGGTTCATCAAACAATGGCCCATTTGACAGATTTGGTATGGGACCATTTAATGGCGACTCTGCCCCTTGGGAGACCTGGCCATTTGGAGCTCGCGACAGCTTCTGGAGTCGCAAAGAAATGCCTTTTAAAGATCAAAATCCATCAGATTGGTTCCAACCTGGCGATCCCAAAGAAGGGGCTGCCATTATGTGGGATGATTTAATTTCTGCTCCCGATGATTTAGGCACAATGCCTGGTGGTTGGCATGTTCCATCCGTCAGTGTACCAAATCCTGTTGATCTAGAAGACCAGTTTGAAAAAGCCAGTAAAGAAATCCCTGACATTATTCGTGTCTATAGCGACTAAGCAAAACTCCGCTTTTCTTTTTTTCTTCTTAACTCAATATTATTAACAACCGGGTTAAGAAGAAAAAATACTTACTCCCCTCTTTTTTCTCTTTTCAAAATTTTTCCTTCCTAAGTAAGCAATTTCAATTATTTGGGGTACAATACCTCCCGCAATTTAATACACTAAATTTTGAGGTTTTTTGTGGAAGATTTTATCCCTGGTCAACGCTGGATCAGTAATGCAGAATTACAACTTGGTCTTGGCATCATTATTGAAACTGAACACAGAACAGTCACCATTCTCTTTATGGCTGGCGAAGAAACTCGCACTTATGCAAAACAAAATGCACCACTGACACGAGTTATCTACAATTGTGGCGATAGTATTAACTCTGTCGACGGCCAAACTATTGAAATTACTTCTATTTCTGATATTGATGGATTAATCACCTATATTGGCACAACAACAAATGGAGATAAAATCTCGCTGAAGGAAAATAAACTGGATCACTTTATCCAGCTTAACCGTCCTGCTGAACGGCTCTTTAGTGGCCAAATTGATAAGAACTCATGGTTTAATCTACGTTATCAAACCCTCAAGAACATCAACCAGATAACACATTCTAAACTCTCTGGCTTAACAGGTTGTCGAACCAGTTTAATTTCACATCAATTATTTATCGCCAATGAAGTAGCTAATCGCTATGCTCCTCGTGTACTGCTGGCAGATGAAGTCGGTTTGGGAAAAACGATTGAAGCAGGTTTAATACTCCATCACCAGTTACTTAATGAACGAGCAAAACGCATTCTTATTGTTGTTCCCGAAAGTTTGGTACATCAATGGCTAGTTGAAATGTTACGCCGCTTTAACCTGATGTTCAGCATTTTTGATGAACAACGTTGTCAGGCAATGAGTGCAGAAGATATTGATGAGCTCAGTGATGAAACAAATTCTTATAGTCAGAATGTTTTTTTAAGTGAACAATTAGTGCTTTGCAGTTTAGAGTTTCTATCAAACAATGAAGACTATTATCAACAAGCACTTGAAGGTGAGTGGGATTTATTAGTGGTTGATGAAGCTCATCATTTACAATGGAGCCCTCAAAAATCCAGTCACGAATACCAAATAATCGAACAACTGGCACAACAAATTAGAGGTGTTTTATTACTCACTGCAACGCCAGAACAATTAGGTATTGAAAGCCACTTTGCCCGATTGCGACTACTTGACCCAGATCGATTTCCAGACCTTGATACATTTATTCTTGAAGAAGAAGGTTATCAACCTATTGCACAGGCAATGGAAGCTCTTGTTTCTGAGAATATAACAGATTCAGAGGTTGATCAGGAACTCGATGAACAAACAAAAGCAACTCTACAAGAATTCTTAAACGAAGAAAAAAATCTTCACCAAAGTAGTAAGCAAGAACTCATTGAGCATATGTTGGATCGTCATGGCACTGGACGTGTTTTGTTTCGGAACACCCGAGCCACAGTCAAAGGCTTCCCTGGACGACAAGTTGTTGCTCATCCTCAAACACTACCTAATGAATATGCTCATAGCCTGAACCAGTTTTGTGAATCTTTTTTAGATGAGGATTCTGACCAGTTTTCACAACAAGAAAATTTTTCTAATTTGATCCTTTTTCCTGAATTACTCTATCAAATTGAAGCTGATAATGTAAAACACTTACAACACTGGACTCAAATAGATCCAAGAGTAAATTGGCTGGGAAACTGGTTAATTGATTTTAAACAATTAAGTCAAACAAGTGATGACCCTCTGTATAATAATAAAACCCTGGTCATTACTGCCAATGCATCTACAGCGATCGATCTTGCAGATACTCTAAAACAACAGTTTGGTATTTACGCTGCAGTTTTTCATGAAGGACTCAGTCTTATTGAAAGGGATCGAGCATCTGCTTTTTTTGCCGACCCGGAAAATGGAACTCCTGTTTTAATCTGTTCTGAAATTGGCAGTGAAGGACGAAATTTTCAGTTTGCACACCAAATGGTATTATTTGATTTACCCCTGAATCCAGACTTATTGGAGCAACGAATTGGTCGACTGGATCGAATTGGTCAAACTCAAACAATTCAGATCCATGTCCCCTATCTGGAAGATAGTGCTCAAGATAGACTTTTTCATTGGTATCATGAAGGATTAAATGCCTTTGAACATACCTGTCCTGCCGGACATAATGTCTATGAAAGAATACAGACGCAATTAAAAATTGAATTAATGGAAGCTTCATATCAAAATGAAACCGATTTAGCTTTTTCTTTTAAAACAAAGCTCATTCAACAGACTCAAGAATTACATCAAGAGCTAAATAATGCTCTGCACAGTGGTAGAGATCGTCTTTTAGAATATAACTCCTGTCGTCAACCAGAAGCAGATAAACTAAAATCTTTGGCAGAAGAAGCAGATCAAAACATATCATTACGTCATTATATGGAAGAACTTTTTAATACCCTTGGCGTGGAACACTCCGATCACAGTGAACATTGCTATATCATTACTCCCGGTGAACATATGATTCATCAATTCCCAGGCTTACCCGATGATGGTTTAACTTTGACATATGATCGTGCGATTGCACTTTCTAATGAAGACATTCACTTTTTCACCTGGGAGCACCCCATGGTCAAAACAGCAATGGATATGATTCATAGTAGTGAGATGGGCAACACGGCAATAACAACTCTTGATAGTACCGGCATATCCATAGCAATAAAACCTGGAACTCTATTACTTGAGTGTTTATTTATGTTAGAAACATCTGCACACGAAGTATTGCAGGCCGATCGTTATTTACCACCTACAAGCATCCGAATTCTTCTTGATGAGAATAATCGAAACATCACTGATGCTATTAGCCATAGTGAAATAATCACCACAGAAAAAATAAAAAGACAGATTGCTCAGCAAATAATTAAAGCCAAGGATGATGTCTTACACCAAATGATCCCGGAAGCAGAAGTATTATGTCAGGAGCAAGCACCTAAACTATTAAAAGCAGCAAAAGAAGCAAGCCAACAAACATTAAGCAATGAAATTGATCGTCTTAAAGCTCTTGCACAAGTCAATCCCAATATCCGACAAGAAGAAATTGATTTCTACGCACAACAGCTTCATTCTTTGGATAGTATTTTTGATTCAGTAAAACCCAGACTGGATGCTTTGAGGATTATTATTGTTACCTAATAAGTAAATAATATTTTTCTTGTAAAAAGCATTACTTTATTAGGATAATGTCAAACTTAAACTAAAGAGATGTTTGCAGTATGCATACACCTCATATTTTGAACTAAATTTTATCAGCAACAGGTTTACCTATGAGCGCAACAGAGATTAGCCACACAAATATTGACAATACTAATATCGTTGCTGAAAAAATACTCATTCCCCCGAATGATTTGAAAGAAAAGCTACCAATCACAGAGAATGCTGAAAATACGGTATTACAAGGACGTCAAGCAATAAGAAATATTCTCAAAGGTGATGATGAACGTCTTATTGTTGTTACGGGTCCCTGCTCTATTCATGATGTTGAATCAGCAAAAGAATACGCAAAAAAATTAAAGATACTGAGTGATGAGGTAAGTGATACATTGCTCATTGTTATGCGAATTTATTTTGAAAAACCCAGAACAACTGTGGGCTGGAAAGGCATGATCAATGATCCTGACTTGAACGGAAGTTTTAACGTACAAGCTGGTCTACAAAAAGCTCGTGAACTTTTACTGTGGATGGCTGAACTCGGTTTACCTGTTGGAACAGAAGCACTTGATCCAGTTACACCACAGTATTTATCTGATTTATTCTCCTGGGCAGCCGTTGGAGCACGAACCACTGAGTCACAAACTCACCGTGAAATGGCCAGTGGCCTTTCAACACCTGTGGGTTTCAAAAATGGTACTGATGGGAATCTGGGGGTAGCCATCAATGCTTTGCATTCTGTTTCTGCTCCACACCATTTTTTAGGTATTAATCAACAAGGTCAGGTCGTACAATTACAAACTCGTGGTAATTCTTGCGGTCATATTATTTTACGTGGCGGAAAAACAATCAATTATGATTCTGTCAGCATTGCTCTGGGTGAAAAAGCACTGGATGATGCTGGTTTAGCCAAGAATCTAATGGTTGATTGCAGTCATGGCAATTCAGCCAAACAACCAGAGCTACAACCTCTAGTTGCCAACGATGTCATACAGCAAATTCTAGAAGGAAATACCTCTATTATTGGAATTATGTTAGAAAGCCATTTACATAAAGGGAATCAATCAATACCAGATGATCTAAGCAAATTGGAGTATGGCGTATCAATTACAGATGCTTGCATTGACTGGCCAACCACCGAAGACTTGTTAAAAAATATGGCTGAACGTTTACATCCAGTGATTAAAAATAGAAGAAAGTAGAGACAAGAGACATCTTATCCCTACTCTAGATAATAACTTAATGAATAAAGCTTTGGATATCTTTCATGCGAGCGATGCCAGGGCTTTTTTCTGTCACAAATGAAGGTAGCAGTGTTAGTGCTGCATTTGCTTGAGATAGTTCTTCAAAATTACCATAAGTTAAGATGTAATAATCCTTCCCTTTAGAATTAATCGTAAACCAGGCAAGCTCATCTTGCAAAGAAAAACCTTGTTGTTCAACAAACTGATATAGCGCCTGTTTTGAATCAACACTGATCAATTGGATAGCAAAATGTTCACCTGATTGTTGCGCTAACCATGCATCATCATGCAAGCTTTGTTTCCCTGTATTACGAGCATAATCTTTAAGAGGACCAACACTGGTATTAAGAAACTGAACGTTGTCATCAATTTCTTTTATTTCACCTTTTAATTGAACAATTTTTCTATTTTTATCCTGACTGGCTTTTAATAAACTATCTGCTCTTTCCTGTTCTGCTTTCAACTGTGCTTGCAACACTTCAATATTTTGAGTTAACTTATCTCGTTGCTGTTCTGCCTGAACTCGATTTTGCTCTAACTGTTGTTTAACCATAGTCATTTGAAGACTTTGTTCTGATAGCTGGACATTCATACGACGTTCAATGACAACATCATTATCCATACTGGATTGCCATAAACTTTGCTGGTTAATAAAACTATAAATCAGAACAATGGTCGTCAGAATAGCAACAATAGATATTGCCATTGTCATTGTTTGAAAGTGCTGACGTTCCTGTTGCACATTTGTTGCGATTTGGATGCCAAGTTGATCCGTTTTTTTGTCCAGCTGTTCATTTTGTTTATCAAGTTGAATGACTGCTTTTTGTAATTCCTGACTTTGATCTCGTAATACAACCGTAGTTTTTTCCAAAACTCCACTGTGCTCATCTAAACGCTCAGTCGTTTTTTTCAAACCTTCAGCACGAAGTTTAAGTTCTTCATCTACTGACTTGAGTTGTCCCAAACGAGTTTCATGAGATTTTATATTCGTATTGTGTAAAGCTAAACGTTTATCATGTTCAGCCAGTTGCTTCTGCTGTTTTTGTTCTGTTTTCTGTAATTCAATATCAAGTTGAGCATTTTTAGATTCAACTTGTGCTGTCCTTTTATCAAGATTTTTTTGCTCATTATTCAAAACTTGATACTGCTTTACTGATTCATCAGAAACCGTAGCAATCTTAGTTTTAAGATTTTTTTCCAAAGCGACGACAGACTCTCTATGTTCATCATCTGTTTGCTTTAATAATTGTTTTAATATGTCATTTTCTTGATTCAGCTCAGTATCTTTTTCATGTAACTTTAATATCTTTGTATCATGAAATGAAAAATTACGACCAACTTGTTCTAATGTTGAATCAACTTTCTTATTTCTAACTTCTATATCTTGTGCCAGTTTTTTAAAATCCCCCTCATGCTTAGAGAATGATTTGGAGAGATTACTTGTTTGTATCAAAATATCATTTTTTAATAATTCGGATTCTTTTTCTAAAATAATATAATCTGAAACAAGTTGTAATACTTGATCATCAAGTGATTTAATTTGTTTTGATACCAGATTAAACTTTTCAATTGAACTGTCTTCCAGTAAATGAATTGACTCATCATTTTTTTGAGCATTTTCACTTAATAATAATGTTAAGCGAGCTGTCTCCTGTGCCAATGTTACCGATTTTTTTTCCAAATCTTCGTAGGATTGCTCAAGATGATTTATTTTAACTTGTGATTCATTGACCTCAGAATGAGTTTCTTCACTTTTTTGTATAAGTATCTGATGGAGGCTTTGATGAGAAGAATCCAGATGTTCACTCAACTGATGAAGTTCTGACTCCATTGCCATAAGTCGAAAATTAAGATCTTTTGCGCCAATATCAGCTGTTGAAACAGAGCTAGAATCAGGGTTAGAAGAATTTAGCTGTGTAAGATTATCAGGAGTGGATTTCATTTCCCCATGAGATTTTTGGGGATTACTATAATTCGTATTATCAGTCGTTTTAGTATTAGTCATAAAACATTTTCCTTAATTCGGTCGCCTATCATTTTGATAGCGATTCTGGGTCAGTTGTGAACCGTCAATTAACAGTGATCAATCCACCATTCATACACAAAATATGAATCAAGGTATGATTTTTCATACCTTTAAGCCCCCCGAATCAAAGAGTTCGAGCTATGAGTTTTATTTATTTTTATAGAATCAATACAACATATAGTGTTAAATTTAACACTCACCAATCAATAAGTATATTAGAGTTTACCCATACACGGAAATAGTTATCCATTTTCGAATAAGGATGAATAGGAAGAATTCATTCAATCCCGCTATAATAAACTACGATAGATATAAAATAAGTAATTGAGAACAAGAAAGAATTAATGAAAAAAATTATTATTACAATAAGTACCCTAATAATACTTTTATTAGGTATTTTATTTATTTTAAATCCAACTGGAATATATGAGTTAACAGATAAAACAGCCAAATATATTCCTCTTCAAGAGATTCCTGAAGGCTCAATTTCCTTAAAAGCCAAAGACTGTGGAGTATGCCACGTTGAAATTTATCAAGAATGGCAAACATCACTACATGCAAAAGCCTTCATTGACCCATTTTTTACTGCTTATCTGAAAAAAGATAAAGGTGATCCGACCTGCTCTGTTTGTCATACGCCACTGGAAAATCAATCCCCCATCATTCTTACATCTGATTCAGGTCACTACGATGACTTAATAACGACTCCTAATCCGAATTATGACCCAGAATTACAAAAAGAAGGGGTCACTTGTGCGGCCTGTCATGTAAAAGATGGCGTTATTTTAGGACCCTATCGTAAAAAAGAATTAAACGCACCTCATCCAGTTGCTTATGATGAAAAATTTCTTAAAAAAAGTCTCTGCAAGCAATGTCATGAGGTGCCAAGCAAAGATTTTTCTTTAATGAAAGAAGGGATTTGCAGTACAGGAATGGAGTCCAATACCGGTATATGGTCAGCACGTGGATATATTTGCCAGGACTGTCATATGCCGGCTATTAAACGTCCTTTGATGGCCGGGTATCCAGAAAGAGAAGGTCGAAAACACCTATGGCCTGGAGCCTATTCCAAAAGCCAGTTACAAAAAGTGTTCACCTTTAAAGCTGAAAAAAATGATAATACGATAAGTATCACTATTACTAATAGTGGAGCTGGACATAAAGCACCTACAGGAGATACAGACCGCTTCATTATTCTGGATTTTTTCTGGATTGATCAATTAGGAGAAAAAACTGAACTCACATCGATTGAATTTAAAAGGCAAGTCATCTGGCAGCCCATTATGTTTGTTCTCTCTGACAACCGTCTTTCACCAGGAGAAAGCACTCAACTCAACGTAGCATACCCAGAAACAGCTGGGGCACTTTATGTGAATGGTACTTATCATGTAATGACTGAGCGTTCACTTAATCGACTAAGAGATAAATACGAATTAAAAAATGAATGGGAGGTCAACCGCCCCTTTATAGAACAACAAAAAATCGATATACACTCAACAACTAATTAAGTCATCAGAGAAAGAAATCAAAACTAATGAATAAGATTGGGAATATCTAAAAACTGTTTGAGTTGAATGCCCTCAAAAATTTCATTTATCTCATCTGAATAATTAATAAATTTGACTTCATTCATACATGAGGAAAAGCAAGACTTCATTGAAACTAAAATATGTAAGAAAAAATAATCAGCTTGTTTAACATGTTGAAAATCAACAATAATTTTTTTATTATCTGAAATATCAGAACATTGTTCTTTGTAATTCTGTAATATATCGAAATCATACTGCTCAGGTATGACAAAGACACAAGTTTCCATACTATTCATACTGCATCCCCCTCAGGAATTACCAACTCCATCTTTCTTCTAATTAAAATGATACGCTATTAAAAATAATCATTCTTATCTTTTTATGAAAAAGAGATGACATTATGTGCAAAAAATGCATTTTGTTTGATTTTTATCAATAGAAATTTCAAAAAAGGATAGTATCAATACGACTTTGTATAAAATTTAATTCATATTTCCTTCCAACCAAGATAAAGAATAGATTCATATCAAATAGTTAAACTTTAAAATGGAAACATTCGAGTTGGCGAAGGCATACGATTGACATCTTGAACCATAACACTTAGTTTTCTATTCAGATTTTTCATCTGTTTATTTATATTGCCAAGATTGTAATTAACATCCCCCATGCCTTTTTTAAATCCTTGTGCATCAGTTTGCAATAGACGAATCGTATCAGAAATATTTAAGAGTGTACCCGTTACATTTTCCTTTTGATTTATAGCATGACTGATAGATTGAGCATGATAAGAGAGCTCATTAACCCCTCCTTCAACTTTTCTCATCGTCGTTTGCATGCCTACAACAGCATCACTCATGACAGAAATACTTTTTGTCATTCCCTCCATATAGTCATTCATTTTCTTCATATCATTTTTTTGTGACCATGTAAGATAGACGACACCAATAGCAAGCAGAATAATCGCAAGTACACCAAAACTGATAATATAAGAAGTTCTACGTCCCATTTGAAGATTTTGTTCTTCTTGTGATAAAACAGACCTGTTAAATTGCAATAGAGCCTCTTCGAGAGTCACTGTAGTTTCTTCTTCTGGTGTAGTAGAGTTCATTTTATTCCCCATATTAATAACTTTCCTGACGATTATTACACAGTTCTATATATAATGATCAAATATCACATTATAAAAATTATTATGAAGAAAATTGATCCTCAGAAGAATACAGTATTGGAGTTGACTATTGAGTAATATTTTAGGGAAATTGGCAATCAAAAAAATGAGGATAAATAAGGAACAAACCTAAGAAGCGTACCTAATACGCTTTCTTAGATAGTTGTCTGACTACTGTTGTAATACATTCAGTATTTAGTTGAACCTGAATAATATGGTTTTAAATCGGGAGTAATTCCTGATTTACCATCATAGGTTTATTCAGACTAATAAAGTTTCTGATTAAACCCA
>JAPHSW010000145.1 GCA_026196615.1 Gammaproteobacteria bacterium
GTCTGAGAATAAATAATCATTTATAGAAGATATAATGCAGTCTTACTGTAGAATTAACTCCTGCCTGACAAATAGTTTTTCATGTTGAAAGCTAAATCTGTTGTTTATTTTTTACTATAATTGCAAAATTAGTTACAACATCCGTAAATATAGTGAATATATTAGGACCTTATATATTGATCATAGTCTTTAAATTATGGATGTCTTTAAAGAAATTTTAAATTAGAAATGAATTTGGATTAAACAAAAAATAATGATCGGTGTCAGGATTGGTTGCTTCATAATAAAATTCAAGTCAGTGTCTATCAGTCTTTGTGAATAGCCATTGAAATGTTATGCTATGTAGAATTCATAAGGAGAATAAGATGTATAAAAAAATTGCACTGATTGTTATGGTTTCATTTTTGTTTGCGGGTTGTGCATCTGTGCCCATGGAGGATAGTGAAAAATCAGAATTAGCAAAGAAATTTGCTTTGCCATCTGAAGGTAATTCAGGGCTGTATATTTATCGTTCTGGTAGTTTTGGTGGTGCTTTAAAAAAAGATGTATGGGTTGATGGGGATTGTATTGGAGAAACAGCTCCCAATATATTTTTCTATGAACAGGTTCTTGGTAATAAGGAGCATAAAATTTCAACTGAATCTGAGTTCTCACCTAATGATTTACTGATTCAAACTGAAGAAGGTAAGAATTACTTTATTCGGCAATATATAAAGATGGGAGCATTTGTTGGTGGGGCAGGTTTAGAGTTGGTTGATGAAACAAAAGGAAAAGAAGCAGTGAAAGATTTGAAAATGGCAAAAAAAGGTATATGTAGTGACCAATAGTCCAATAAGGTTTTGAATGGACCATTGGAACGTAGTTTGAATTGAAGTTCTTAGTGAGATTCAATTCATATTTCTTTTTTCACAAGAAAATCTCTGAGAGTTCCAGTGGCCACTCAAATGATTTTGAGGTTGCAGAACTACTTCAAAATTGAAACGCTAAAAAGCCCTCATCCTTTGAAATGATCAATTAGTAGCCAGTAGATAGGTATCTAGAAATTGTTTGTTTTGGTATTTTATCTGGCTTATACTGAGTACTCAATTTATAGCTATTCGCAATGTTATCCTATACTTAATCGTATGAATTATTCTCATTGCTATTTTCTTATAGTTCTTGTTTTTCAATGATTTGTCTAAATAAATATAATAAATAGATGCTAACTGGAGTTCTATTTAAAGTTGGGGTAATCAATGAGAGTTGGTAAAATTGATATCGATATAAAACAATTAAAAAAATTAATTCCTTTAAACTCTCTCTCACAATCCTATATTAAAGAAACCCTGCAAAAAGCCCATATCAGAGATTTTCCAAAAAAGTTTAAAATTATTTCTAAAGGCAAGCTGAATTCATACTGTATTTATTTATTGAGTGGTGAAGTAGAGATTTTAGATTCCGATTCAGAGATCAAGACCATCTCTGCTCATTCAAATGAGTCGATACACCCACTGGATCAATTCAAAAATGTTGTTTCAGTAACCACTAAAGAACCTTGCAGATTACTCTTGATAGATACAGAACATATGGAGTTAGTGGTGACCTGGAGTCAGGAAAATATGCAATTAAGAGGTCGTTCTGTTTGGGGTAATAATGACCACTATGTGGTTGACTCAATTCATGAACAGGATGAAGACGATGATATTGACTGGATGTCTTATTTGTTGCAATCACATCTTTTTGAGAAAATCCCACCCGCAAAAATTCAGCAGTTATTTGTTAGTTTTGAAGAAGTTGAAGTGCATAAAAATGAAGTGATTATTAATCAAAATGATTCTGGAGATTGCATCTATGTGATTGCCTCAGGGACTGCGGTTATTTCTCGGTTATATTCAAAAAAGAAACAAATAAAAAAAATAGAAAAGCTAAAAATTGGTGATATTTTTGGTGAAGACGCTTTAATTGTTGGTGCAAAACGTAATGCCACCGTAACAATGTCAACGGATGGAATATTGATGCGATTAAATGAAAAAGACTTTCAGTCTTTGCTCAAACAGCCTAGTATTGAGTTCATTGATTATCAGGATGGAATGGAAATGCATCAGGATAAATCAATTAAAACAATTATTCTGGATGTTCGTCTACCTGATGAATTTAAACATAATGCTCTTCCAGGAAGTGTGAATGTGCCGATTGTTCTTTTGCGCAGAACGCTTAAGACGCTCAGCCAGAATGCAACTTATATAATGCCTGGAAATGCAGGTAAACGTGGCGAGTTAGCTGCTTTTCTATTAAGTGAAGCAGGTCACAACGCATATGTTCTAAAACCAAAAAAATGAGTTTTTCAATGATGGCTCTCATTTTTTAAATTCAAAATCCATTATCAATTTTTTGAAGATCAGAGTCATTTTTATCAAAGTTATTATTCAATTCATCATCAACTTCAATCAGGCTTTCAGCATCATCGTCATAATCAAATGCGCCGACTAAGGTGACATACCCATCATTCTCGATACCAGAAATTTTGGCACTGTATTCATATTCGAATAATAAAATAATCCAGGTAATTTCTTGAAGTTGTTTCTTTTTAGCTTTACTCATCAAAACTTCAATAAACGAAGATGAAAATGAACATTCACCGACTGCTTGCTTGATATTAATGGTACCTTCGTATGCGCCATTTGTCTCCATTTTGGAAGGGGAAAAATAACGCATTTTAAAGTTGTTAGACCAGGTATTATTTGCACGAGTATTATTTTTGCTAAATTTTTCTTCAAAATATGCTTCAGGAATATCTGCATATGGATGTGTCGATGCCCAAACGGAAACCTTATTCTTTTTTGAAAAAAGAAAACCTTTTTCAATTTTAACCTGTTTTTTTTTCATTGAAGTCTCGTGTGATTGAATTGCTGTATGCAGAGATTTTAAGTGTTTGATTCATTACATGATATCGGGATGTATTGTACTTGAATAATACTTAAGCGAACAAGGCCTCCTATCTTTTGAATTATTCAATTAATAGTCAATTAGATAGAAGGCCTGAAACAGTTGTTAAGAAAAAATATTTACAATAATCATATTTATAGAGCTCTCTTTTTTGGAGAAATATTAATTTTAGCAATATGACATGCTTCTAAATATTTAAGTATGAAAAAGATGAATATAATATTCATCCTTTCCAAATCTTCCATTATTCCTACAAAAAGTCATTATTTCTGATCATTTTTAATCTTGAAATTTGAAAGCAGTTTCTGAATCCTCTATTGTGGATTTATTGAAAGAATTTGGAAAACAGGTG
Source organism: Gammaproteobacteria bacterium (assembly GCA_026196615.1). Classification (GTDB taxonomy): domain Bacteria; phylum Pseudomonadota; class Gammaproteobacteria; order GRL18; family GRL18; genus GRL18. Next base: position 3,278 of record JAPHSW010000145.1, read on the forward strand.
TTATTCTACAGCCTCATTAGATGAGAAAAATATGATTCTAATGGTCTTATCTTTTTTTAATGTTAAAACTTTAGTGATTAATAGTACAACAAATTCATAGTACAACAAGTAGAGGTAATAAATGAAAAGCCTACTAAAAATATTAAGCGCATCACTGATACTCACCTCCAGCATCATGAGTACTGCTCATGCTACCCTTTTTGACCGTGGTAATGGAATGATTTATGACTCAGACCAGGACCTTACCTGGCTTCAGGATGCAAACTATGCTAAAACCACTGGTCATGGTATTGATGGTGCAATGGACTGGTACACAGCCACCGAATGGGCAGACAACTTAATCTACGGCGGCTTTGATGACTGGCGTCTGCCTTCTATTAATAAAAACGATACCAGTGGTTGTAATTATGGCTACAACTTAGGTACTAATTGCGGCTACGGTGTTGATACATCTACTTCAGAACTGGCGTATTTATGGCATGATATCCTTGGTAATGAACCTGCTGTTGATTATACAGGCATTATGTCTGGTTGGGGGTTAGAATACCTTGCACCAAATGGCGTTAAATTTTATAACCTTGAGATCAGCTATTATTGGTCGGGTACTGAATATGCACCTGATACTGACTTCGCTTGGGGATTTGATAATTTCACTACTTTTCAGAGTGCTTACCCTAAGCTGGGGGAGGACAATGTAAAATTTGCCTGGGCAGTCCGCTCTGGGGATGTCATTACGTCAGTTCCTGAGCCAGGCCCATTATTTCTATTGTCTTTAGGTCTTTTAATCTTTACCGGTATTAAAGCCAGGCAACAGTAAACTGGGTGATTTGATGATTGTTTTGCCCAGTAAGGAGATACTGTTAAGTTATTCACATTGCCTGCTAACAATCATAATTTCATCATGAAAATTAAAACAATCTATTCAGGATGTCCGTAAAAAATCTATATTTGTATTGAATACTGTTTAAATGGTAAGTGCCTTTTAAGTTTTCTTATAAAGTGATTGTTATCACAGGGAATTACTAGCCAAAACTATATAATGATGAAATTATTAATAAACTTGGCTGGTTATAAGTCGTTTAATGGATAGTTTAAATACAAAAAGCTCCAACATATGTATTAAAAAAACTCACCAAACCAGTTTTTATTTTAAATATGGTTCAGCCATTCTGGCTTTTATTCTTTGGGGAGGTTGGGCTTATTTTATCAATACAACA
>JAPHSW010000193.1 GCA_026196615.1 Gammaproteobacteria bacterium
ACAGACATGAAAAAACTGTATGTCAATCCAGAATACATTGGGCAGCTGAGTATTGAAGAAACTCAATTTGCTTTGGCGCATGAAGCTTTACACTGCGCTCTCTCTCATTTTGCTCGTCGTCAACACCGCGTTAAATTGCGTTGGGATATGGCTTGTGACTTTGCAATAAATCCTATCCTCATTGAGGATGGTTTAAAACCACCTCCACATATCATGTATCTCCGAGAGTATGCAGGTATGACCGCTGAAGAAATTTATCCTACTTTGCAAGATAACGAAAATGATGCTGATAACGAATTAGGGCAAAGTAACTCTGAAGGGGAAAATGAGAACGGAGAGCAGTCCGATCAAGGTGACGCAAAAGACACTCAAAGTCAGGAGCTCAATAATGAAGAACAAAATGAAGGTGAGCGAGGCAAAGGACAAACAGGAGAGGGTAAAGAATCAGAACAAGGCTCTGGTGAAAGTACTCAAAAAGAGCCACCACCAACACCCAATAATGATGAAATTCAAAATCTAAGTGCTCAATGGCAGCAACGTCTGGCAGGAGCTGCACAACAGGCCTTGCAAGCTGGAAAGCTCAGCCAATCAATGGCTCGATTGGTGGATCATCTTCTGCAACCACAATTGCCCTGGCGTATGTTATTAGCGCGATATATGAGTGCAACTGCCAGAGAAGATTATAGTTATACACGTCCTTCCAGCCGTCGGGGAGAACCTGCTATCTATCCACGTTTACGTAGCCATATGGTTGATATTGTTGTGGCGTTAGATATCAGTGGTTCGATAGCAACCAAAGAAATTCGAGAGTTCCTTTCTGAAGTTGATCAGATTAAGGCACAGGTTCGTGCTCGCATTGCTTTGCATGCTTGTGATACAGAAGTGGCAGATGAAGGTCCCTGGGAGTTTGAACCATGGGATGAATTGAAATTACCTATCAAATTTGAAGGTGGTGGTGGTACTCGATTTACACCAGTTTTTGATTGGGTTGAAAAACAGGAGATGAGTCCCGATCTCTTAGTTTACTTTACTGATGCTGAAGGTGAGTTTCCAGAACAGATGCCTATGTATCCTGTTATCTGGCTTGTCAAAGGTAAAGCACCTGTTCCCTGGGGACAACGAATCCAGTTGAATTAGCAATTGTGAAGAATCATAAATTGTTATTGCCTGTTGCTCTTAACAAACTAAATGAACAACCTATATAATTAACAGAAACCAATGCCTCTATCCAACGAAGACAGTCTGAGATTAAATGTATTACTGGCACAAAAGGTCAGTGCAATTCGAATTGATGAAGGGAAACTCATCCTTTATGCCTTAACTCATAAAGGAGAGGCAAAAATTCATCTTAACCCAAATGTCAGAAGTGAAAAATACATAAAAGAAGTTAAAGATTTTCTATCGACCAAGGCTTTGGGGGCTCCAGGTGGCTTTCCCATGTTTATTTCACGTTGGAATCGTATGGGGGACTTACGACACAGTAGTTTAGATAAACTCCTATTGTTGGGAGAAGAAGAAGCCGTTGTTGCTGTTGTGAATAATAATAATATTACTGCTGATTTAGCCAAAAGTGCCTGGTGGACTACACAGTCAGCTGAAAACGCCCGTAGTATGTTAGCAAATGAATCTGTGATTCAATCAGAGTTTGGTACTGAGTTGGCCCAATTTTTAATTGAGTTTTTACCATTTGAGGAAGATCCCCTTAATATGTTGATTAGTACTCGACTGGTTCTACAAAAGGGCTTGATTTCTGATGATGAAATTTTGAAGCTTTGGAAAAAAGGGAAATCAAAAAATACACTTTATGTGGGTTTTCTGGATATACGCCCTGATGATCTTCCAGAACAGGTGGCTGAACATAGCCTATATCAAGAAGTGAGTAAAAAGCTGTCAGGCCTAGTGAAAGCTAATAATCCTTATGCAATTACCTTATGTAAACTCTTGAGTGCAAATGGTCAGACGTTTTTGAAAACATCTGAGGCTGCATTTAAACGTCCGCCAAATTACGATATTGTCGGTGCTCTCATTGAAAGTGTCAGGAAATATATTTTTGTAGATCAGGCTGAAGCAGGCCAAACACGTCAACAATATGAGCTTGGTTTAAATCTACAGGGCCAGCCACAAACAAATATTGAAGAAATATCTGCTCTGGCTAAAGATATTTTGACAGAAGAAAATAATATCTGCTCTAGTGAACAATTGAAAGAAGTTCAAAATGCAGTACCGGAACTTGCCTCACAATTGCAGGCCATACTCTTTTTGAGTAGAACCTCACAGACTGTATTAGCGCCAACTATAGCCAATAGCACAGCCGTTGGTAGTTTGATGAGAAAAAAATTAAAATCAGTATTTGATCCCATTTTAATGAATTTGAGACTTTTACAAGCCTAAAATAGTGTTAAGACTTTGATAAGTATCCACAATGGTGTAGTGGAAAACATATCATGAACGGTTAATATGCTCATGCATAGTAATTAAAGATAAAAGTCTTCAACTCTAATTATTATGATTTTAATAAGCTCTATTTTAATAACATAAGGAAAAGTGATGGCGCATGTAAGAATGTATTGTACTGATTCATGTCCTTTTTGTCTCAATGCAGAAAAGCTTCTGGTTTCAAAAGGTGTTGATATCGAAAAAATTGATATAGAAGCAGAGCCTGAGCAATTTGCAGAGATCGTTGCACAAATTGGTCAAGATAGTGTGCCCCAGATTTTTATCGATGATAAGCATATTGGTGGTTTTGATGATTTATCTGAACTCGATATGGATGATGAGTTAGAACCCATGCTGGGACTGACCTAATTTAGTTTAATTTAGTTAATCAATGTCAATGATAGTTCATAGGGCTGGTCTATAATAGGCGTTTATAAAAAGCACCAAAATTTTTTAATTTGCATGTGCTAAGGCTGTTTTCAAATCGAGTTTACGAGGTAGAGACAAGTGGATTTTTTCCCAATCTTCATGGATATAAAAAATCGTCAATGTTTGGTTATTGGCGGTGGCAAAGTTGCGGCACGTAAAATCTCTTTGCTTTTAAAAGCAAAGGCACAAGTTCAGGTTGTCGCTCCAGAACTCTGTAAAGAAGTCTCTGAAATGGCTCAGTCAGGGCAAATTAAGTTTATTGAGCGTAGTTTTGAAGAGCTTGATATTTGTGATTCTAATGTCTGTGATAGCGTGCTTGTTATTGCTGCAACCAGTGATCAAGCAATCAATAAAAAAATATCTGAATTAGCTAAAGCTCGTTCCATGCCTGTTAATGTTGTCGATCAACCTCATTTGTGTAGTTTTATTATGCCCTCAATTGTTGATCGTTCTCCTATTCAGATTGCAATATCAACGGGTGGCAGTTCACCAGTGCTTGCTCGTTTATTAAGAACCAGACTGGAAAGTTACATTCCTGCAGCCTATGGCAGGCTGGCACAATTGGTTGATGGTTTTCGTGATAAAGTCATTGAAAAATTTCCTAAAACAGAGCAACGTCGATACTTCTGGGAAGTCATTCTGGAAGGTCGGGTAACTGAGCTTTTATTTCAGGGCAATGAGCAAGGTGCGAAACACGCTTTACAAAAAGCAATAGAAGATGACTTTACTGAAGAATCTGGTGAAGTGTATTTGGTTGGCGCAGGTCCTGGCGATCCAGATCTTTTGACATTTAGAGCATTAAGACTGATGCAACGAGCTGATGTTGTTGTTTATGACCGTTTAGTTTCTCAGGGTATTCTTGATCTAGTTCGTCGTGATGCAGAACTTGTTTATGTGGGCAAAGAAAGAAATAATCATGCCGTACCGCAGGAAAATATTAACCAACTGCTTGTACGTTATGCCAAACAAGGGAAAAGGGTACTGCGCCTAAAAGGTGGTGATCCATTTATCTTTGGTCGTGGTGGTGAGGAAATCGAGACACTTAAAGAAAATGATGTGATTTTTCAAGTGGTACCAGGTATTACGGCCGCTGCAGGCTGTTCAAGTTATGGTGGTATTCCTCTGACACATAGAGATTATGCACAGTCTTGTGTATTTGTTACAGGGCATTTAAAAGATGGCACCGTGAATTTAAACTGGACCGCTTTGGCACATCAAAATCAGACAATTGTTTTCTATATGGGCTTGCAGGCAGTGAAAGTAATCCATAAAGAATTGGTTGCAAACGGCCTGAGTGATGACACTCCAGCGGCTTTGGTTGAGCAGGGAACAACTGAAAACCAAAGAGTACATATTGGTACTTTATCTACCCTGGCCGATATTATTGAACGTGAGCAAGTTAAAGCTCCGACATTGATTATTGTTGGTGATGTTGTGACTTTACACGATAAGTTGAAATGGTTTAACCCTATCAGTGAACGAACCACTTCATTTCAAAGTGCTAGAGGGCGTCGTGATTAAATGATATTTTTCTTTGCTTTTTAAAAAAAGGCAGAGACGGCCATATAGAGAGAGGAAATAACACCCACAAAAGCGATACCAAGAGTGCTTAAAAACAGGTGGATTTCTTTTAAATGCATGATATTTACCTCTATATCTTCATGGCAGATGTGTAATCAATTAAATATTTAATTGTTAATAAGAATTATAAGTAGACTTGTCTTACAAATATGCAGGATTTTTCTGATTGTTTTGTAAGAAAAAACTGAAAAATGTAGGACTTTTCTTCAATGAGCTTATTCAAGTTTAAGAATTTGTCTTAAAGTTGATTGGATGGGAATATTTAAGCCTGTCTTATCTAAATGAGAAAAAATAGGAAAATACGATGGACTTTAATTCTCTATCAAAAGAGCAACAGGTTATGGTTGCTATGCGTAAGACTTTAGCTAATATTATTAAGGATACAACACCTGAGCCAGGTATGATTCACCCTTTATCTAAAGATTCGGTTGAAGATATTAAAGCTTGTTTTGCCTTAATTGCAGCAAGAGAAAGAGAGTTGATGGAAGAAATGGGGGTGGAAAACAAAGCACGTCCACACTTTGTTGATGAGCAAAAGTCAGCAGATGTCGTAACATTTCATAAGCCAACCAAATAAGCATATTATAAAAATTGTTGGGGAAATTATTTTCCCTGACTTATACAGATCCTTTAATTATCTTTACGCTTTTTCTTGCGTTTTCTATCAGGTAATTTGAAATTTACAATGGCTTTTACAATCTCAGAATAAGGGATTAAATCTAATTCCTTATATTCTGTAACGGCTTCATTGATGGTTGCAAAGACGTTTTCAATAGGAGCACGTTCTTGTGATTGTTCACCAAATTTAGCATCATCATCATGTAAAATATCAGTCTGTGTCACACTTTGGTTCGACAATAGTTGTTGTAAGCCAAATAAGCCGCCCACCTGAACCTTTATTTCTTTGGCATGAGGTAATTGACCATTGATTTGAGTCACTTGCAGTGAAAAGCGAGCATTAGAACGGAGGTGTTCTAATAGCTGGAAACATTGATTTTGTGCACTTTCAGAATGACAGGCATAAGCTTCACGCTCAGCTAAAAAGAGTTTCTTAGCTTGTTGGCAATTGCCATAACGTAGCAGTAATAACTTCTCGAAATAACATCGAGTTGGATTCATTTCTTTGTAGACTGAGCGGTAGTTATCTTCGTCCATTCTCTTCTCAATATTACTTTAAAATATTAATTAGGTTTGAGTTTTATTTTTCCCATTCTTTCATGATTGGTTTTTCACGAAATTCAGAAAGTTTCTCTTCAGCATCAAGAGGATTATCAGCAAATATAACTTTAAAAGTATCCTGAGCTTCATTATCAGGATTTTGACGTTGTTCACGAGCAAAAGTTCGGGCATCTTTATAATCTTCGAAAACTTCTAAGAGATCCATTGGTTTGACCAAGTTGGCAACAGTAGGAGAAATTTTATATACGTAATAGGCGGCCATAGTTAAGTTTCCTGCTAAATAAGTTTCTAGTTAAAGCCAAACATTTTAGCATGTTATCGATCATGAAGGCTTACTATTGATGGATATAGCTTTAAAAAAAAGTGAATTGACTGATATGTAAAACTTAAGTTTCCTTTCGGATTTGAGGAGGAAAGGAAGAGTTTTTTCAGCAATTCACTTTTGGTTAAATAACCAAATCATCAAGAAAAATGCTTACAAGAATTCAAGACGTTATAGTATTATTCATAAGGATAATGACTTTTACGAAATTGAAACTTTAAAAGCATTATTAGAAAATATGAGAGATTTAGTTGAAGTGGTTTATTTTCATAAACTAATTCAGTATCTAAATATCCAATATTTGCTATATTAGATAATAACCTAGTAAAATAGTCAAGTAATATTGAAGTGAATAATTTGTTTTTTTTAAAAGTGAGGTTCTGAGTGTCCAAATTTGTTGGCTTTAGTAAAGAAGGCATTGAGTTTTTAAACAAAGTGAAACTGAATAATAATAAGCCATGGTTTGATGCTCACTATGATTTTTATCAAAAGGAACTTTTAGAAGTTTCCAGGGATCTGGTTGAAGATTTGGGGGAACAATTACAACAGATTGCCCCAAATGTTAATGTTGTCCCAAAAGTGAATGGTTCAATCTATCGTTTTGCTAGAGATGCTCGCTTCAGTAAAGATAAGACTCCTTATAAAACTCATTTATCCTATTTATTTTGGCAGGGAACTTTAAAAAGAACGCGTTGTCCAGGATTCTATATGGGGATTCGACCTGGATATATTCAATTGGGTGTTGGGATTAATCACTTCACTCCTGAATATCTTCAGGCCTGGAGGGAGCAATGTGCTCACCCTAAAAAAGGTCAAGAAATTCGTGAAATATTTGATGCACTAAAAAAATCAGGTGTAATGGTGTATGGTGAACAGTTAAAGCGAATTCCCAGAGGGTTCTCAACAGGAAAAGTGACGGAGTGTAAAAATTTAAAAGATAATGGTATTAGTGAATTATTGAATGAAGATTTAATTCGTTATAAAGGTTTAAAGTGTTGGTATCAACTTCCTTTACCTGAACAGGTTTATTCAGCTGATTTTATTAAATTTTGTTTTTTTTATTACCAAAATTTATTACCTTTATTTGAATGGATGGTTGAAGTATTAAATCACTTTTCAATTGAAACAGATTTTTCTGACTTTTAACTTTTTGCCTTTTTGATTGTCTTTTCAGCGTGCTAAAAAGTGATTATAATTTAAATTCATTGCGGATATTTGTCACAGAACTGTAAAAAAAAATTTCATTTCTCTGGCATAATTATAATTGTCAGTTATTATGTAATCTGGACATAAACGATTTTTGGTTAAAATTTCTTAGCCAGGCAAGTGCAAAAAATAAGGCCAGCAATTTTTTTGCAACTGTTTTTCATGGAAGTTCCTGGGCGTTGGTAAGTGATACCCGAAATATGATCTACGGACATCATAATGGGCAACTTAATAACAATTCTTAATAGAGGTTCCTTTTTATTTTTGATGACAACTTTCCTATTGTCTGCAAAAGTAACAGCCTCAGATGACTTGAATCAGTATGGTTTGGGGACTGAAGGCTTAAACCTGTCTCTTGAAAAAAGATCTCAGAAAAAAAATACTGCCGCTTTACGCTCTCCTGAAACTTTATCTAATTATCAGTTTATTAAAGATTTTGAAACAGATTACCTTAAGTATACTGTGGAACTAGAAACTGATAAAACACGTGCTCAACAACAATCTCAGGGTATAGATAAACCCATTTTACAGCTGGATGTTGAATATCAGGACACAGCGGTTGATTTTAACTCTCCTTATCATGCGGTTAACTCAGATCTGAATAATCAACTGAATA
>JAPHSW010000255.1 GCA_026196615.1 Gammaproteobacteria bacterium
GTAGCCAATCCTGTAGGTAGACCGATTCCAATAAAAGCCAGTCCTTTACCAATAGAAAATTCTGTAACGATCATTGTTTCTACTACCGGTGCTGCCATCACATCCTGAAAGGCAAATAATAGCAATCCTGCTTGGGCAGAAACAAAGACGATGAGGTTAATGCCTATTGAACCTTTTAAAAAACTATCTACTCTATTTGTTTGTTGTGATGATATAATGGGTGGATTAATATGATAATAGACGCCCATAACTACCATACCAATCAAACTGATGGTCATTAAACCAATAAGGATAGTCATTGTAATCTCCTGTCATACATATTTGAGTTATAATAATTTTTTTGGTGATAGATTTAAGGGCTCAAATAGAAATCCATCAGCATAAAAAAAACGTGAAAAACCTTCATAATATTCTAGTCTTAATGTTTGTATCGCAACTACAGCACCTTCCAATAATAGAATAAATAAATTACCAAATACGATCACAAGCCAATGAGCATGCCCTTCAAGCATATCAGCCAGAGTAAAGACAGTAATAGCCAGTGCAACATGATTTAAACTAAAAGCGGCAAGACGTAAAAATGAAATTGTATTTGCAAGATAGTTGATCATGAGTTCATAACTCTCAATAATGATGATCAATAATCTTTCACCATGAGTTTCATCACTATCAAACCATTTATTCACCCCAATCATTATGAGTGGAATCATAACTAACAACCAGTAACTACTTTTATAATCATCACTAATAAACTGGTATCCCAGCCATATCATTGAAAGATACAAAAACAAACCAGACAAGCCTTGACCATCCATCATTGCCTGGCGAATTTTTTTGGCAGAAAAGCGATTATAGATACTAAAAAGATTTAATAAGACAATGAAACCAACACCCCACCAGAATGCCATTTCAAGCATAAGAATAGGATCACTAAGAGGTGTCATCCATATCGCATCAAACACATGTTCATAACAAAAAAAGCTGCCATAAAGAAAGCCAAACAAAACTGAAGATAAACCAATAAATAATAAAAACATGCTGAATTCAGGTAATTTTCGAAGCAGCAAAACTGCAAGCCCCATAAAACATAAACCATGGCCAATATCACCAAACATCATGCCAAACATTAAAATATAACTAAGAGTAAAAAACCAGCTGGGATCAAGTTCATTATAACGAGGGATACCATAGTGTTTAATCAATTTAATAAAAGGTTTTATTATTGTGCTTTGGTTAACTACTGATGGGGTTATTTCATACTCATCAGGGTGTGGAGCACGTGTTAGAATAACTGCTTTTTTTCCTAAAGCATTGTGTAATTGATTTTTAATTGATTCCACCTGACTCTGTAAAATCCAGCCATTTACATTAACAAGAGCACCTATACCATGCATTTGTTCACTGAGTAATCTATAAGGTCTTGCAAGTGTCAAAGTATCTCCCACCTGTAAGATTTGATTTATATTTCTACTTTGAAATATTTCAATGCTCAACTTTAAATGCATGAGTTCAGCATGATACTGACTTTCAAGATCACTTATTTTTGAATTCACTTTATCGGGCTGACCATGAAGCTCTGCTGGTATTTGTATTTTTTGAAATGTAGCAGCATCTAATAAATCCTGTATTTTTTCTTGATTTTCTTGCAAACCAGCGACTAAAACATGAGTATTTTCTCCAGATTGAACATGTTCCAATAGATAATAACCTTCAAGTGAAAGAGATTTCTTTAATCGAATAACATGTCCAGATGGCATCAATCCAAGCCTGATATCAAGAAAATCAAGTTGGTTATCTAATATACTGAGATCTGTATCAAATTTTGCAATATTTTTCCAAAGTGACTTTAAATGATTAATCATACGTTTTTGTTCAAGCAACTTACGTTGTTGTATTTCAAATGAAATACATTGATTCCAGATTTCACCCAAGAGCTCATTACTTTGCTTTAAATAATCATAAGAAATATGTGAAATATTTTTTACTCTATTTTTTAATTTTATTTTTAAAAAAAACACAACTTTTTTATAACGTCCTAAAGCCTGTTCAAATTGATTTGCATAATCTTCATCATAATGTTCTGTCAGTAACGAATCTTCTTGGTTCGCTTTTGATAAATCAAAAGATTGGCTCTGAGCTAGAATGATTGCAGCACTGGGAACATCATCTTTTAAAAGATATAAAGACATGTATTGCATTGGTTTTGATTGTAATGAAAACATATTAATGTAAACCTATAGCAAAACGTATCAATTGTTCATTAACATTCATTGCTTTGCCCTTTAAAATGGCATGTACTAAAGACAATTGATATCTTCGAATGATTAAGAATGCAAAAACACTGGTTAAACAAAAAGATTCTACCCGTAAAAAATATTGTGCGAAGTCAATCACTTCACTTTCCATGACAGAATTAATCGATTGAATTGATTGTTGTTTTCCATCTAGCAATGAATGTAACCTGGTCGCTAGAGTGGCAGGTAATTCAGTTAATAAATTATCAATTTTTTTTAATTTAACAAGGTTTAACAAATCCTGTTGTTTTAAACGATAACCTCCTGACGATAATAAAAAATAGGTATGAGATGGTGATAATTTATAATTAATTCGATAGCGTAATAACCGCACCAGATTCATTTGATCAATAATTCGTCCTAACAATGGATGCAACTGGGATTTATCATTGCTTTGAAGCATGTTCAATCTGCGAACCAGACCAATAAAAAACTGTTGATCAACAGAAGTTTCTAAACTAAAAATTTGATTATGCTGTTCATATTGCTTTAATGTATAGAAAGCAAGTGATGCATAGAATGTATTATCAAGACATCGCAATACTTCTGCTACATCTTCTGTTTGAATCAATGCATCAATTGGTAATGTTGTATAGGGTCCAAGATCAAATAATTCAGCTTCAATGGCTTGATTTGAACGATGCATCGCTTTGCCACGAAGTATGGTTTTTATATTACAAATTTCAATCTGTCTTAACCAGTAAAATAAAAGATCATGCTCTGTACCTGAAAATGAACGAACAACATTAATCGATTGGTTTATAAACTCACTAAGAAAGAGACTTTCCAATTTTTCACTATTATAGGAACAGACATCAATAGTATTACTTTCAGATATAATATGAGACAAACCCGCTTTTGATAATACCAGGTTAACATCATCGGAACAGTCGTTCTTGATCAAAATGTCAAAATCTTCATGTGTTAAAAAACATCCCGAATATAAAGATACTAAGGTTTGAGAATAAGACAATTTTGCTGGAGTAGTTTTTATCACATTAATTCTCTGCATCAATGTTTAAAAGCTTATTTAAAACTGATTTTACAGCCAAATTATGACGAATTTCAGCTTCATTATTTAATTCATTACAACGTTCATCACAACGCCTTTGCAGTTCATTAATGGTCTGCATCGCACGTTCACGAGCTTTATTTTCAAAAGAGGAATAGATCTCAGGAATACGGGCATTAAAACGTTCTTCAGCACGCTCAACTTCTTGCTGAGCCTCTTTAGTAATGATGTCTCGCTGTTGTTTTGCTTCTCTCACAAAACTTTGTGCTTTTAACTCTGCATCCAGCAAACGCTTTAAAATATCTTTCATTAACAGCTCCAAAAGATAAAAACTATTTCATTACCCGCTTTATCAGAAATTACATGTAGATTTATTGATACTCTATTTTATTTCTAGTTCAATTAAGATGATTAGTCAATTGATACATTTGACAAAAATCAACAACATAAGTGTTTCCTAATAAATTTATTAATAAAGTAACTTTTAAGATTAAATTAAAAAAATAAAGATATTTAAGCAATGATTTTTTTAGATTTTTAAAGGTATTTTATTGGTTTATGCTTTATTTATTTTTTAATATTTCCTTTATATTCAATAATATAGAATAAGAAAATTAAATAAAAAATCTTAAATAAGCATTCATTTATCATAAATTTAAAAAGCATTAATTTAGCTTATAGTTAAAATATTTAATTAATAAATACCTATAAATTAAGTGGTTGTAAGAATTTGAATACTTGAGTATATTAGTATGGTATTAACCGATAATGGTTAAAAATAATACACTCAGGTTTTCAAAATGCTTATATTAACAACTGGACGAATTGTTGATTTATCAACAGAGCGCTGTAAATATCATGCACTTAAATACCATGGTCCAGCCCCTGATGCTGATCATAAGTTACTTTATTCTCTTGTCGATATCATTTATCGGTTTCGTGATAAAGATGGGATACCTAAGCGTGGTTCAACTGAATATGATTATATTTATTCAGGATATACATTAGCAGATGTTTTTAAAGCAAATGATTGGACTGATATTGAAAAAAAGGAACTCTTTAAATGGATTTCCGAAAAAACTCAAAAAACATTGATAGAAACAGCTCGTAGAAGACTTGTAGATAACCAAACTCAACTATCTGTTAAGTCTCATCCTGCACCAAGATCTCTGTTCAGCTCCTTATACGAGCGAATAAAACAAATATCTCAGACACAGGCAAGCGTAACGCACTGGCAAACAACTATAAAAAATATGCAACGTTCTGGCATTCGACAGGAAGAAACCATCTGGTCTGGTTTGAAACAATTTCTATCTCAGAAATCTGACAAAGAAATACTCCGAAAGGAGCAATTACTTAAAGCCATAGATTTTACGAATATACGTATTGAATTAAGTAATGAACAAATTTTAAATTCACATGGAAGTCTTAATTTTAGAGAGCTTGCCCAACAAATGCCACACCAGGTAGTTTATAGGGCAGCATTAAAATTGGATGAAAATTGTTTATGTATTTTACGCTATATTGATGATAGCAGTAATTATCGAATTGGTGTTATAAAAACCCTTACGCTTGATCATGACCTTGCCTTGAACAAATGTTGGTTTGCATTTGACCCCTATGGACGTGCAATTATTAATAAAAAAGCAAATACTCTTTTTTTTGAAAATAGCAGCGATGCAATGATGGCTGCTGAAGATTATGCACGTGATGAATTTGGTATCCATAACGGAACAAAATGTCATACCCGTTTTGATCATCTCACACTTTATGGTGGTGATAACTATCAAGAATGGCTTATTAGCTTACCTGATTTTCAACGAAGTTTTTTTGGCAAACATCATATTGATCATAATGTATTAATGCACATTCGAACAACAACTCGTTATGATCACATGGGCCACAAACTTTTATTTATTGAAGAAGTTCAAAGTGACTGGCATCAAAGTGGAAAGGTAAAAGGCTATAACACCTCTTATTGGGGAC
>JAPHSW010000214.1 GCA_026196615.1 Gammaproteobacteria bacterium
CAAAGTGGCGGATTAGCAACAGTTACCGCTACATCTCATCAAATGGCTACCGGCTTTGATGTAACCATATCAGGAGCAAATGAGACCGATTATAACGGAACTTTTACCATAGAGGCTGTTTCTGCTGATACATTTACTTACTCAGTACCAAGCGGTACAGCATCGCCTGCAACTGGCACGATTATAGCTCAGTCATTAAGAGCGATTGTCTTTATAGAGGCTAATATCGGCGGAATTAACGGAAATCTATCGGCTAACGAAACGCTTGACTTCGTAGTTACCAATCCAAACTTAAATAGTGAAACCGCTGTAATCTATTCAGGCTTAACAGGCGGAGCAGATGAAGAGACTATACCGGACTTTAAATCAAGAGTTCTAGATTTTGCAAGAGAGCCTATCGCACCTTTCAATGTACCAAATATTAAGAATAAAATAAAAGAATCAGTACCGACAGCAACAAGGGTTTTTGTAAATGAGATAACACCGGCAGCAGGTCAAACAACTATTTATTTTGTGCTTGATGGTCAACCAAGTATTATTCCATCATCAGGGACACTCACGACTGCAAAAACAGCTTTAGAAGATATAAGACCTGCCGTCGTAGATGTTGCGGATGTGTTTGTACTAGCTCCAACTTTAGTACCGACTGATTTTACTTTCATTAGCATAAGTCCATCAACACAAACAATGAGAGATGCAATATCTGCAAACCTTGAATATCTGTTTAGAAATACAGAAGAGGGTGTGAATATAACAGAGGCAGAATATGAGAATGTATTACTTAACACTATCGACACAGTAACAGGTGCAACACTTGACAGTTATGTATTATCTGCTCCAGTAGGCGATATAACAATCTTATCAGGCGAACTAGGAACACTCGGTAATGTCACTTTTTAAAACATATAGCGATACTGAAATAGCTAGAATAACAACTGAATACGCTCCTGCTGGTAAAATATTTAATAAAAAAAGAGATGAAAACTCAAACCTTTTTAAATACTTCAAGGGCGTATCAAAAGAGCAAATCAAAGTTATTGATACTCTAAATACTATATTTGATGGTTTATTTCCAAAAAACGATACTTCTTTACTAGATTACCACGAAGCAGATTTAGGTATCCCTGATAATATATTTAGTGGTCAAGGAAGTACCGCGGACAGACAGCGTGATGTAGTAGTTAAAAAGTATATGATGAGAGGAAACAGGATTCAAGACTTTATCGATATAGCAAATATTTACGGCGTGAGCGTAACAATTCAAACAGGATTACAGGTTGCAATATTTCCTCTTGTTTTTCCTATTGTTTTTAGTTCAGACGCAGCCGCAGAGCGTCATACTCTTTACATTACACTAAGCACTGATTCAAATTTTATTTTTCCTTTGCCATTTCCGCTACAGTTTGCCGCTGAATCGAACGTGAGCAAGGTAAAAAAGATATATAATCACATAAAACCTGCAACAACACGCATAATTTACTTATAGGAGATAAAATGCAGAACATACCAAATAAAACCGATGGCATCGACACGCTACCAGCTATTGATTTTAATAGTCATAAAAATGAAATACAAGACCTAATCACAGAGAGCGGTCAAACATTAGCAATTGGTACGACAGACCAATTAAGAAAGGGTGTATCAGTATATAGTAGGTCGCACTATGTAGCCGATTCGAGCGGTGTAGCGAACACGTTAACGCTGGCAAGACCAAACTCATTAAAAGACATTCCGGCATACTTTGACGGCTTAACATTTTCATTTAGCACCGCAAACGCAAACACTGGAGCAGTAACCGCTACTTTTGCAGGGCTTGCTTCTAAAAAAGTAAGAACTCCAAGTGATACAGATTTGATAATAGGCGATATCCTAGCAAATGAAGTTTACACAGTATCTTATGAAAGTTCTTTTGACACAGGCGCAGGAGCTTTTGTTTTATATAAAAGTCAAGGTAAAAAACTCTGGCAAAACCAAGCTGTAACAATCACCCCACCAACAGACGCAGACTACACACTAACAGCAACAGAGAATGGGTATGGTAGATTAGTCTTAGCAGATGGCTCTTGGACTGCAACTCATAACATCATAGTAGACAACACAGAGAGAAGCTTCTTGGTTGATAACTCATCAGGTACTTACACTGCAACAGTCAAAACGAGTGCAGGAACGGGCATAGCAGTTTTAGCAGGCACTAAAGTATGGTTACTTTGTGATGGAACTAATGTGATTGAGAGTGTATCCCAAGTTAACAATGCTGACACTAGACTAAACACGGCAGCTGAGAGATATGTAGGGCAACCAGCGGGGCAAGAGATTGTAAATGCTAATGCTGGCGAGTGGATTAAAAATCAATGTACTGCGTGGGTTACTTTAAACTTAGCAACAACAACAATACTAGACTCATTTAATGTGGCATCAATAGCAAAATCTGCAACAGGGAAAGGCTCTGTTACTTTTGCTGAAGCGATGGATAATACTAACTATGGCGGAGTAGGTTTTGTAAGAGGTGCGAATTCTTCAAATGAGACAATTATGAATGAAGATTTTAGTAACACTAAAACAATAAACACTTATTATTATACAGTGCGGACAGGTGTATCTTTTGCAGATTCAACAGTAGTCACGATATTTTTCATAGGAGGTAAAGCGTAATGAAAAGATTTTATAAAATAGTAGACGGATACCCACAGAGAGGAAGTGGCACGGTAATGCCAGATGGGTTTACTGAGTATGTTGTAGACCAAGAACCTAAAGAGTTAGTAGACGCACTGTCTGCACAAAGCATAGAGCAATCAAAAGCAGAGATAAACAATGCCATTCAAAACCTACTAGACACTACAGCTCAGTCACTCAGGTATGATAATATGATGAGTGTTAGAAGCTATGCGGGATATGTTAATCCATTCCAAGAAGAGGCTCAGACTTTAGCGGTATGGGCTTCGGAATGTTGGGTAGTTGCAGGACAGATTGAAGCTGATGTTATTGCAGGTACAAGACCTATGCCTACAGTCGATGAAGTCTTATCAGAGCTACCAACATACGGAGTCTAAAATGACAAAGGAAGAACTATATACCAAGTTTGACAACGATGTTGCTAAAAGAAGTAGGATAAATAGACTACTTCTAGTTACAGATCAATGGTTAAATGTTCTTCTGTGGAATGGCTCGCAAGACGAGACAGTCAGCTCTCATATCCATCGTAGACAAATGGCAGGTACGGCAACTTGGTTTGACAATAAACTATGCTGTTTACTTAAGAAATTAGAGCAAAATCACTGTTACGAAAGTAGAGGCGAATAAATGAAATCAATACTACTGAGCGTATGGTACGGACTAGTAATAGCGTTCAAGCGTTTCCCCACTTGGCTATTATATCCTATTGCATATCTAGCAAAAGACTGGGTATACGGTAACGATGTAATCCAAAACTACACTATCCCAAAGGGAGTGCAAGAGAATAACCTCAAATGGCTTCTATGGCTATTTTTAGATGACGACCAACCAAACGGCTACCCTCTATGGTATGCAAAAGAGTTGTTAGGATATGAGCCTAAAACAGCTTGGGATAAGTTTAGATGTGCATACACTTGGAGTGCTTGGCGTAACCCGATGTATAACGTAAACTATAACTACTTAAGCAAACCAAGTTCTATAGTGTCAAACAAAGTAGTTTTCGGCAACTACTCTTGGAATAGAAAACTAAGAGCAAGCAACGGAGACGACGGAGCGCAATTCGTTTGGATGACAAGGGCAGACGACAGAACTACTTATCTATTTAGTGCCGCGTCTCAAAACTTACTATGGCTTGGCATACCATTTACCGCATATTATGGCTTTAACGCCGACACAAATGGACGCTTTACAATAGCTTTTAAGTTCAAATAATGGTAAAATAATAAAAACAGTTAAGGGTTAGATGTGGATATAGATTACAAGTTGATATGGCTCTTTTGCATAGGTACTTTTTTAGCATTTCTTTTTTATGTGGAAGAGATGATAACAGAAAACACTCTGGTTGAGAAACTTGGAGTCGCAAAAGCCGCACTTTTAGTCTTTATCAATTCTGTAATCGGTGGCGTTGTTATGGTAACTGTTTATTATGCGCTCGTACAGTTTGCCCCTGACTGGCACGATTACCTGAAAGTGGGAATAGCAGGGACTACCGCAATGCTAGGCAAAGATATGATACGCTTGTATTATAAGTTTATCTCGGTGAGGGCTGAAAAATGAACACCGTGTTCGCAGTTCAAGTGCTGATCATACTCTCCTTTATTTTTGCAGTGAGAATGAGAGTGTGGAGAACGAGCTTGAATAGCTTCATCTTCATAAGTGCCTTATTTACATTGACGGTAAGCAGAGAGTTTCAGTATTTTAGAGATATGTGGATAGATTATCATGCTGCCATTATGGGAATTGCTTTAATCTTCGTAATGGGCAGATTGTCCTATCAGTCATTTTATAAGAAGTACCAAGAGCTATTTTGCAGTGATTGTACTAACTACAATCGAAGAGCAACGGATAAAAAAT
Organism: Gammaproteobacteria bacterium; assembly: GCA_026196615.1. Classification (GTDB taxonomy): domain Bacteria; phylum Pseudomonadota; class Gammaproteobacteria; order GRL18; family GRL18; genus GRL18. The sequence goes on from JAPHSW010000214.1 coordinate 4,528, forward strand.
GGAAATGATAATGTACCTATCCGTGTTTGAGATAATAACCACTGTAGTGGTATCCGCAGCTTTAATTTTTGTAATATCAGGAGGTGCGTTATGAATTGGTTTACAAGCCTATTTTCAAGCGGTGCAAGTACAGTAATCGATAGCGTAGGAAATGCAATTGATAAACTGGTTACCAGTGATGAAGAGAAAATAACTCTTAAGAATGAATTAGCTAGCTCTATGAATAAGTTTACTTTAGAGATGGAAGCCAAGAGCAATGAGTTTGAGCAAGAGATTACTAAAAGATGGGTTAGTGATAATGAGCACATCATAACTAGATTGGTTAGACCTCTTAGCTACTCTTTTGTATTAGTGGTTTTTGCGGTTGTAATATTTGCAGATGGGAATATAGGAGAGTTTGCAATTAATCAGGCGTACATCCCTGTTATTGAAACTCTGCTAGCTACTATGACAGTCGCTTATTTCGGTTCTAGGGGTGCAGAAAAAACAATGAAGCATTTTAAAGGCGGCAAATGAAATCAAAACACTTCAAAGCCTACGAGCTTGTAAGCAAAGAAGATTATGAGAAGCTAGGAGAAGCTAAGATATGGGAGATACTAGACCCGAACTTAATCAAGAGCATTGACACTATAAAAGAGAACTTCCCACACGGCACAATGACCATAAATAATTGGTTTTGGGGTGGAGATAGAAACTGGAGCGGGTTGCGTACCCCTCAAAGCAAGTACTATTCTTTTAAAAGTATGCACTCTTGGGGCAAAGCGATTGACGCAGTTTTTAATCAATATGACGCGGAAGAGGTTAGAAGCTTTATAGTTGCTAATCCTCAATTATTCCCGCACATTAAAGGCATAGAAACCGATATAAGCTGGCTTCACATTGACACGCGCAACAGAGAAGACGTTTTGCTTTTTAAACCTTAGCCTTAACCTCTCTAAGCATATTCAAAATATTAGTCCTCGCTCTTGTAGGACTAAGCCTCTCAAACACTTCAATGGCTTCGTCTAAGTCAAAATGCTTAACGGCCGCATACTTAATGCACTTATTGTTTTTAGGTACTAAAGAGACGGTTTTAACGTACTTATGTATCATCGGCGTAATGTTTCGCAGATCTCTCCACGTCAATCCCAAAGCGTCCGTTATGTGAGTGTTGTTAATTAGCATAATTGAATATCCTCTCTAAATCTCTATTCTCTTTTTTAACCCCGCACCGCTTAAACATCATCTGCACTGCCCACTTAGCATTGCGCCAAAATCTCCACAACACCTTACCGACCTTATGAAGCAAGATGGACTCATCAAGCGGAACGAATAGACTGCTGCTAAGATACGTGCTCCAAAGATTCGTTCTCTTCGGGCAGATGTGTCCTAGCTCTAACAAAGACATCATCTTGGCTATCTCTTGGGCGCTCATTCTCTTGTTTAAGAAGTGAAATAACTCATAAGCTTCATTCCACACCTTGACCTCAAACTCTTTACGCTTGATAAAGAGCTCTTCATTGACGTAATAGTAAATGCCTCTCTTTATGAAAGGCTTTTTGTTTTTGAAGCGGTAGTTGTTAATCTGATTGTGATTTACGCTATACTTGACCGCAAAGTTATTGACTGTGATTAGTTTCAATTATCTCTCCCACGTGTCACATTTACCTATCTCAATAGGCATATACTGTTCAAAATAAGAACAGTGGATTAAACGCTCTTTTACTTGGTCGCAGTGTTTACAGTTTGTGCATTTTCTGCTTTCAAGGTCGTCACATACTCTATCAACCGTTTTGTTCAACCAACTAAGAACAGAAGCTGGGTAGTTTACTGCATTATATTCTTTATGTTCTTCTCTTGTCATCTCTCCACTCCATCCGGCATATCAAAGCTCACATCGTCGCTAACCGCTAAAGCTACTTCTCTGTCAAATTCTGCTAATCTACTGTCGATTATATCATAGAAGAAAAATTTAGTAGGGTTGTCTAGCATAGAATTAGCTACCGCTCCTCTATAATTCTCAACTTCACGTTTACCCATTGTTTTAAGTTCTTCGACTTTTGCTTTTAGGCTACCACTTATTGTCATTTTTAGCTTCCTTAAAATCTAATATCTCTCTAGCGTGAATTTTCATCAAATCACGGAACTCTTTGTCTTGCTGTTGCAAAAGCCCGGCTAAACTTTTATGCTCGATTGGCTCTATTGCAAACGTCTTAGACAAAAACTGTCTTAATATCTCTATCTCTGAGCCTTTGACTTGCTCGATTAGGGCGTATTTGTTTATCATTTCATTTCTCCTTGTCTTTAACCCAAGCTTCACCATGAGTCACGGTCGTCTCTCTTAAAAATTTGCCCAATTCCATTAGGGTTCTCACCCCACTTCCGAGTACTCATCCTCTGAATGAACGCATAAGCTAAAACCAAAACACCGACTGCTAAAATTGACAGTCCTACTATATCTTCGCCTCTCATCTCTCATCCTTTCTCTACTACTGTATCTTCTATACGCTTTTTAGCCATATCGAAATAACCATCATTCATCTCTATGCCTATGAAGTTGCGACCTAAGTTCTTACAAGCTACACCTGTTGTTCCACTACCCATAGTGAAGTCTAAAACTAACTCACCCTCATTTGTGTAGGTTTTTATTAGATACTCCATAAGTGCTACTGGTTTTTGCGTGGGGTGTGAAGTCTTTTTTGATATAACATTGTTGAATTCCAAAACCATCTTAGGGAAACCACTTAGTTCACCAATATATTCATTAGTTTGTGACTTTCTCTCCATACTACCCTCAAAACCCTTTTTATTTCTTTTTATTTTTCTTTCACATTTGAAAACTCCTTGCGGATTATATTCCATTCTGTTTTTTAAGAGTTTTTTGTGTCCTATTGAGCTATTAGAAAATACTGACACTAATTCAAAGTCTTTCAAAGGCATATTTTTTGAATGACTAAAACCAGTAGGTTTTGTTTTTTTCCACACCCAATCATACTTATAATTCTTAATATTGCTCATCCTTAAAGCACTACTAAAAGGCTCACTACCAAACAACACAATCGCACCATTAGATTTTATGAGTTTGTTTAGTTGTTCCCACATCTCAGGGAAAGGAATAACCGAGTCCCATTTACAAGCAGTAGTACCATATGGTGGGTCTGTAATGATTGCATCAACTACGATATTTTGAGATATTAGCTCATCCATAACCTCTAAACAGTCACCTTTATATAAATCTATCTTACTCATCTTTAATCCTTTTCTCGTTATACACAAAGTAAGCCACACCGATAAGCCCTATGTAAGCTATGGAGCTAAGGATTATATAGATTTCGGTTGTTTCCATTTCAGTTCTCTTTGTTGTCTAATATCCATTGACAAGCTTTGCAATCTGTTGCTTTTTCTAAGCTCCATCCATACTTCTTTATTCTCTTATAAACTGTGTCATATTTAAGATTAAGTTCAACACATAACTCTTTACTTGGTAATTCCATATCTCTCTCCTGTCCTATTTATTTTTAAATTTAACAACCTCATTCTAAGAACATATAGCTCGTAGCTGAAGTCATCGAATTCTTTTAGTAAGTCATTCATTTTATCTCTCCAACCAATTAAAATTTGAATCGTTCTCCACTAAACAAAACCCCTCTTTAGCTTTACACGATACAATCATATAAGCACCTCGTTTTAGTAATCTATCCTTATACCAGATATTAAACCCTAAACTAGTGTCGTTCATTACTAGCTGCACATTCTTTAGTGTCTTACCGTGATGATTTACTTCACGAAAGTTGTGTGTCTCAGCTATGAGCAGTGAAGCGATTATGGCTAAGATTATTAGTTTCATTTTTCATCCTTTTTATAAGTTAAAACTAAAATAGCCCTACGAGAAGGAGATAGATATAGGGCTACGTTAATTTTAAAACGCTTTACTTTGATACAGTGAATAAGCTCTCGGAAGTAATACTACAAACTCCCGCGTATCAAAGTAAAGCGTGCTTTTGACCTTTCGGTAACTCTAACCCTCTGTAAAACACTTCGTTCTCAAGTGCTTCATCAAAAGTTAAGAGAGGCGAGCCCCTCTTATGTGAAAATTATAACAGCTTTAAAAGTTAAAGTAATTGACTCAAGTCAATTTCAAAAAGGCACATCAGATTCATAAATATCAATCTCTGGTATAGCGTTTCTATCCGGCATTTGTTTTGGCGGCTCTCTATATGCCGTGTGGTTTGTTTGATTACTTTGCGGAGCTTGATATTGATTTCCATTGTAACCGCCCTGCTGAGGTGCTTGGTTTGTCTGACCGTTGTTTGACTGATTGCTTCCTAAAAACTGAAAATCCTCAATCATCATAACAACTTTAGAGTGTTTTTGCCCGTTGGCTTCCCACTGTTCCGTTTTGAGCTTGCCAGTTAAAAATATCTGAGTGCCTTTAGTTCCTGCGTAGGTACTAAGCAATTCCGCTACTTTACCAAACACGCTCGCCTCTAAAAACAACTGAGTTTCTTTGTCTTTGTATTTCTCACTACAAGCCAAACCTAATTTAGCAACCTGAGCTCCATCGCTTAAAAATTTAAGCTCTAAATCGCGTGTCAATCTAAACACGCCTTGAATTTTTGCTAACATTTTATTTCCTTTTTATTTTCAAATTCCAAACTTTTGCGGTCTGGGAAGTCGGGTATATCCTCAACCCCTTTATAACTTAAAGCTCTTATAACTGTATCTATAATAAGCTCAAACTCATCTTTATTTAACTTTGTCGTGCTATCTTTAGTGTATAAACTTTTTACAACGGGCTTGAAAATCATCTCTTTGACTTTAAGCATATCCCACTTTGTGTTAAGCTTTATGACATCTTGGATAATCATATTTTGGGAGTTCATAGTGTTTGCCAACATATCGCACCACAAATGAATAGCGCGGTTTTGTGTAACGGTTCTCATATCTGCGTCTTTTATGTCAATCTCGTAAATAGCACCGTCCTTGAGCCTATCAAGCTTCTCTTTGTCCTCATTAGAATATGGTATAAGCTGCCCGTATTGCTTTTTAAGATTTAGTTTCATTTTACCACCTCTTCAAAGCGTCAATGACTTCTTTTTTTGTAGAACTGCCGATATGCACCGGAATCAACTTCTTAATGCCGTTCCCCTTGCAAAATTGAATAGTTTTATCTACACTTAGGTGAGAATTAACAGCACCTATTAAATGCGAAAACTCTCCATTTTCTTTCGCCTCATCAATTAATACTAAGGCTTTATTTATTTCGTGGTTACATTCGATACTTGCACTATGATACCCCTTTGCTGCTATTCCGTCAAGAGTGTAAGTGTCAGTAATATGTAGATGCTTATGGCCGTCTTGCATTATTCTATATCCGCAGTTTGGCACATCGTGATATGCCTTAACCATTGCAACATCGTAGCCTATGGCATCAAAAGCTATACCAAAGCCATATACCAATATGCTTTCACTGTTAACAATATTCAAGAGCTCATCAAATAGCCATTCGCCGCAAATAAACATCACATTATGATTAGCAGCAAGTTTCCTTATGGTAGATTTATTGAAGTGATCTCCGTGAATATGAGTAAGCAAAACATATCTTACGTTTTTAACTTTGTCTTTAATTTTTGAATATGGCAATCCCGCGTCAATCATTAAGTCGTCATTTATCAAGAAACAGTTCCCACTGCTTCCCGTTCCGAGTATTTTAAACTGCATCAAAATCTATTTCAGTTTCTACCACTTCGGCATCGACCGCCTCATTTTCAAAAGTATCTTTTTGAGCTTTTATATTTTGGGATGATTGTCGTTCTAGAGTCTCATTGCTCCAACTCTCAGACTCATCTATCATTCCGCCAAGCTCTTCCGCGAATGTTTCTCTTAAAGCTCTAACGAGTGCGACCTTTTCGACCATTGTAGCACCTTTAGTAGCCCAATTTGAGTTCATTGTTCCGTCTTTTTTTGTTTGCGCCACTTCGTCAAAACTTACAGTTATTTCCGTAGGATGCTCCCAGTCTTTGCGATAGACTTTCGCCCATCCACCAACTAAAACATCATCATTTAGTTTAAAAGTACCTTTGCGATACTGAACTTCTTCGTTTTTATCTAAAACGATAATCCCTTGCTCTCGACCGTTAAAGTTTTTATTGTTTATTGCGCGCTTCAAAATAGCATCTTTACCGACAACAATAGTTGCAGGCTGATTTCCAAACTTAATAATATAAGCTTCTTTAAGGAATGGGTTTAGTTTACGAGCCTTGCAAAGTTCCGCAAACATTTTAAACTCTGGCAAAGAAACTTCCACGCCATTTGTTAAATAGTCTCTTACGATAGATGGAGAAAGCTTTACATCCTCATCACCAACTTTAAACTGTACTAAAAATTTATCTTTTTGTTCTACACTCATCTTACCATCTCCTGTCGTCGCACTTATTGTGCGTTTTGTCTTCATAATATTTTTTGTCTTCACTCTTTAAATCGCCACAGTTTCCAAAAGGACTATTCCAAGGCTGAAAAGGGTCATCTCTTTTCATAGGGTCATTGTGTGGAGCAAATGGGTCATTTGCCGTCATCGGATTGTTCCATAGTGAAAATGGGTTATTGTCTCTCATCTTGCTACCCCCTCGTATTTAATATTATTTTCTTGCATAAATTGCTTCAACATAGCAAACTGTTCTTTTGTTCCATAAACCGTAAAGCTAGATTTAAAAGTTTTTTCAGGCTCAATAGCTTCAACTAATGGCTCTGGTTCAGGCTCATAAGCTGGTTGATGTACAGGCTCTTCCATAACTCTTTCACGCTCTTCTTGTTCTCTTTGCTGTCTCTCTTTGGCAAGTCTTTCACGCTCTTCATTTTGAGCCTTAATTTGTTCCTCACGTTGCACCTCTAAATTAGTATCAGAAATTGCACGGCTTAAATCTTTGTGCATTTGGAACTTTGCAAGAACGCGCTCTTTGTTTTGAAGAGTTTCTATGGTTTTCAAAGATTGCTTTATAGAAGATAGGTATGTATCTATTTCTTCTTTAAGCTTTTTATCTGAGATTGATTTGATTATTTTAAGCTGCAAGTCTTCAAAGCCAATAAAGTCATAATTGTTGACTTTGTTAAAATATTCAACAATCCCATTTATTTTTATCTGCAGAATCTCATCTGTTACAGTATCAACTAATGTCTTTAGAGTCTTATCTGCGTCTTGGAACTTAGAGCCTATCAGCTTTTTATATTGCTCCTCAAATATGTTATAGTCTTTGAGAACAATATCCTTAACCATTTTGCGCTGTTCTTCAAGCGTCTTAAACTCGCTGTTTAATTCTGCCCTAGTAGATTTAATTAAAGACAGGTTGTCCTCGCTTGGCTCTAACGCTTCAATATTAAGAGACTGTATTTTAGCCTCAACCTCTTCGCTTTTTTGTTTAATCAAGTCGTATGCAATAATCGGTTTTTGTGTTACTTCTATAATCTTACTCATCGTTTTTATCCTTTTTTGTGTTTTGTTCAGCTTCCATCACAGCCACCTCTTCGCCATTTTCTCACACCACTCTTCAAACTTCTCTAACATCATATCTCCTTTAAATAGTCTAAAAACTCGTTAAAATCTTGTTCGTACTTGTCACAGTGCTTTTTTAATTCATCAATCACATCAAACAAATAAATACCTTTTGTTCCATCAGTTATGATGTATAAGTTTTCAAGCGTGAACTCACAAAAATACTCTATGTTACTTCTCATCATTCGTTCGTGGCGCTGGTCTTTTAGCATATCTTCGCGCATTGCATTTTTTTCGTCAATATCCATTTCTCATCCTTTTTATAAAAACTTTAAAAACTAATATTCATTAGCTTTATGAAATCTTTAAGCGTTATTTGGTGCGCCATCCCCTTAGTTCCACCACATATAGTGAGGTCATTTATAGCTACTCGCTAAGGGCTCTCGCCTCTGGTTTTTTCAAACCGATAGGAGCAGTTTAACAGAATAAAAATAAATTGTAGCTTAAATATTTTACTTTAAATATAATTTCTTTTGCACTTGACAAAAATATTTAAGTGTGGTACAATACGGAAAATTTAAATAAAAAGGTAAAAATATGGCACTATTTAAAAGCTATGAAGTTGCGGAGCGATTTAAGATCCCAAAGCCCACTGCTAGAAACTGGTCAAACGAAAAAGACACTTGGCGAGCAAATTTATATAAAGAGCTTGAGCAAGTTATGGCGGCAGAGTTGGCAAAAAAAGCCGAAGATTTAAAATAAGGCAAAGATTATAAAAGGATGAAAAAATGCAAGGAAAAATAAAAAGCTTCAAAACAGACTCACAGAACAGCAAGATTTTAGCGTATCTTCAAACAGGTGCAAGTCTTACGTGTTTGGAAGCAATGCAAATGGGACTTACTCACAACCTAAGAAGCAGAATTAGCAACCTAAGAGAAGCTGGACACGCAATAAAATCGGTAAAAGTTCCTACAAATAGCAGTTATATTGCTGAGTATAGTTTGGAGGTGTGAGATGATGAGTAAAAAAATAGAAGAGGCAAACAATAGATTAAAGCATTGTTTAGAATTAAGTGAATTTTCTGAAAAAAAAGACCACTGGATTTGGATAGATTTCCACGATGAAGACAGGTTTCTGTATCAAATAATAGATGAATTAGAAATAAATATTATAGAAAGTAGCGTTGATGATTTAGTTTTGTTTGCGATGAAAAAATTAGGCATTAATGAGCAAATATACATTGACAAGTTTGTCTTATATTAATAGACAAAACACATTAGAGTTTTTTACTCTTTTGTGGTATACTGCTAATAGCCAAAAATAAAACGAGCTTACGGATTGCTGTCGGCGTTTGAGTTTATTTTGGCTTTTATGGTATAATAACGGTAAGATAATTGAACTTAGCCTGTCACAGCTACTTAGTGATACCCCTCGGGGTGCTAAGTTAAGTTATCTCTTAGAAGATAGTAAATGTTGTGACAGGCATTACTTCATTCTAAAACAATCAGTATTTAACTTAAATCCAAAACGTCGAAAAATAAATGACAATAGACATAGAGCGAGCTGTATTATGCTCTGTCTTAGAAGCTGATTTTCTTAATTCCGATAAGCGAATAAAAGACATTGAGCTCAGAGGCGGAATGTTTACAGATAAGTTCCATAAGCTAATGGTAAACGCGATAAATAGACTTAAAGAACTTAAAGAGCCGATAAACACCGATTTTTTAAGACTTAGATTTATGCAGGCTAATAAATGGCAACTTGACTATGACGCAAAACTCATAGAAATAATAGCACATCAACCAATAGCTACTTACGATCTATTTAACAGTTACTACCAGCAGTTAAGAAAAAATGAGGCTAAGTACATAAGTATTTAGCTTTTTATGATACAATAGCGATAAGCAAAAAAAACATTGCAATAAGTACAAAGCAACAACTCTTAGTCGGGCGGTTTCTCACTTTGTACTTTATTGGAGTGTTTTAATGAGATGAAGCCCGGCTAACTTCCTCTCCTGCAAATTAATCACTTACAAAACAAGAGTCAAACAAAGGTCGGATAAATGAGACAGCAGTTTGCGTTTTATAAGTCTTTTGATGATGTGTATCAAGATTTATCAGACAAACAAAAAATAGAATTTATGGACACTCTTTTAGATGTTCAGTTCTTGAGAATTAAAATAGAAGACGTAATGTTTAAAGATACGATATTAAAGCATATTTGGAACGCTCAAAAACATTCTTTAGATAAATCAGTTAAGGGATATTTAGAGAGCCAAAAAAACACGAAAATAAAAGAACCCTTTATGGGGTGTTATGGTGATAATTTTTTACCCTTACAGACACCCTCGGAGGGTATCTACAGGGAAGAACAAGAGAAAGAAGAAGTAAAAGAACAAGAGAAAGATAAAAAAGAATTTAGCTTCACGCTAAAAAAACTTTATTCTTTTGAAAATCTATCTAACGAGTATAAGAGTAAATTAGAAGAGTATATAGGCTCTTGTAGTGGGATGAGCTATAAAGACTTTGAGAATAGCTGTGTTATGAAAGGGTACAAGTATAAGAATTTTAAAATGGCTTATGACAAGTGGGGTAAATCAAAAACTGATACTAAGCCAGAGGTTAAAGCGTGGTACGATCAATGAAAAAAGACAACCTACTAAAAACACTTGAAGATGAAAATACTCTACTAGCACATCAAATAGACAAAGCAGATAGAGATGAGTACTTTGAACTATCTATTAAGCTAAAAAAGCAACTATACAAAAACAAGCTCGCTATGATAGAAGAGATTGAAAGTCAAGAGCAGATCAACTCAACCATAAGCGCAAAGACGCTAAAAAAGATAATTGACTCAAAGCCAAAAGTGCCGAGATATGAAACGGGCATATCAGCATTAGACCATCACTTAAAAGGCGGGATAGAAATAGGAACTTTTATTCAGTTTGCGGGGGAGAGCGGGGCAGGTAAAACCACTTTAGTACTAGAAGTATTGTCAAACATATCAAGATATAGCAAAGTCTTATTCTTCAACTTTGAGATGGGAGAAACTAGAATATCGCACCGATTAACGAGATTATTTTATGATGAAAATCAATGGAGCAACTTTTTGATAAACTCAAAAGCCCGTAAGCTTCACGACATACTAAAAGAAATCACAAATAAAGCTCAAAGCGGCATAAAATTCTTTGCTATTGACTCAAAGATGAAGATAGAAGTTCCAGAAGAGCAAGACACTTTCAAAGCAATTAATATCATATCGGCAGAACTTGCAAAAATATCTCAACAGCAAGAGGTTATTGTATTTTTAATTAACCAAATGAACGAAAGCGATATAAAAGACAACAGACTTGCGTTTAAGGGCTCTGGAGATCAGCTGTACGATACAGACATAGCACTCTTTTATCAGCTAAAAAAAGAAAAAAATGTTAATCCTCAAATGTGGAAACGTAAACTTATATGCTCTAAAAACAGGCAGGACGAAGTTCTTTTTGCAATTGATTTAGAGCTAAACGAACAGGGTAAAACAGTAGCAAGCGGCGGACAAACATTCTACCAGAACACAAACGGCAGATACACCGCAAAGCCCACAGAGACAGAATACAAAATGGAGGCAACCGTAATATGACAAAATACAATAATCAAAACCAAATCGAAAATAAAAAAGTCCAAAACTTAATAGGTGGTATAAACAAATGAGTAAATTTTATTTAGAACAAATAGGAAGACTTTTAGCTTTTGCAGATGAAAACAACATCAAAACAAGAATATCCAAAAATGGTGTATTCTTTTACTTTGGTGACAAAATAGAAAAACCAATATTTAAAGGGCGCACAAAGACAAGCGAAACGCAACTTAAATATCAATATGAAACCTATATTTCAAAAAGTGAAACAGACCAAATAAGTTTTGATGATGTACTTATGGAGATGCAGATTTGGTGCGGAAAGTTATCAAGAAAAACGACAAAATGCCCAAAATGCAACCAAGACACCGTAATAATCATTTACGGTAATATGTGGGATATAGACACTGAGTTCTGTTCTAACAGAGAGTGCCACTACGAAGCTGATCTTAAAACAATAACGAGCGTAGAGCCAGACGGTAGCTTGTATGTAATTGACGTGTCGGAGGGTGAAGATGAGTAAATATCAAGACGGGGGGAAATTAAGCTGGCTTAGTGAGAAAATGATTTATTGGTTTACCGACCTAGACCCGCACAGCCTTACTCCATTTGAAGAGACGATGGTACAAGGAATGGCTTTATTATTGGTTTTACATATTTTTTTAGTTTTAAAATAAAAAGGATAACAAATGAACGATGAAGAACTAGAGCAACAAAAGCTCGTTCAATGGCTAAAAATAAAAAAGCTTTTTTACTTCGCAATACCAAACGGAGCGTTTCTAAGCGGTACCCCGCTACAAAGAGCTAAACAAATGGCACGGCTAAAATCAGCGGGTTTGGTAGTAGGTGCAAGCGACATAGTAGTTATGCTACCTAATAAGATACTGTTTATAGAGCTTAAAAGACCAAAGAAGATACTTAAAAGTGGCAAACTATCTACAAGCAATAGCACGGTAAGCCTAGAGCAAAAAAAGTTCTTGCAAGCGATTGTAGACAACTTCGAGTATGCAGAGGCCACAGTATGTTACGGATTCAATGAAGCAAGGGAGTTTATAGAATGGCATATAAAATAAAAGCTAATCGCATAAAGCCAAAATACAATGGCAAAAACAAAAAGAAGATCACTACAGAAGATAAAAAATATCTTAAATGGCTACAAAATCAAAGCTATAAATGTTTTGTTTGTGGCAAGATAAATCCAAGCGACCCGATAGAGTGGCATCACGTCAAGCTACATAGCACGGACAAAAAGAATCATAAGCTACTGCTACCCTTATGCGGGAGCACACACCATAGAAGCGGAGAACTAAGCCCACACGGAAGCCCAAAGCGCTGGAGAGAAACTTTTAGTATGGAGCTACAGAATGACTTTGCGGATGAGATTTACAAAGAATTTAAAAAACTTGATGCGGGTCAAGAAAATAACTTTTAGTTTAGTATATAATTAGGGTAACTTAAAAAAAAGGATGAAAATGTTAGAAAAAGTAATCGGACTGATAAAACAGCTATCGGAGAACGAACTTAAAGAGCTGTATATCATAATCAAAAAAAGGTATGCGCTATGAAACTAAAAATCACTAACTTAAAAAACGGTCTATCAAAAACAGTGGATGCAAGCAGTTACACTATGGATGATTTGCGAAAAACTTATCTTGCTTATGAGGGCGGCGGTAGGTTTATGGTAAAGGTTTGCAGATGAGGTACGAGGATTTTATAAGTACAAAAAAAACACAAAAAAAACAATCTGGGTTTAAAATGCCAGACAGCTGGATTAACAGTAATTGCTTTGACTATCAATCAGAAATAATTCAAAGAGCAGTTTATGAGGGAAGATATGCTTTGTTTATGGATACCGGACTAGGCAAAAGCTTGACCCAGCTAAATTTTAACGATGCAGTATTAAGGCATACTAATAAACCGGTATTAATGGTAGCGCCTCTCGCAGTTGTTTATCAGCTTGAAAAAGAGTCTTTAAAATTCGGGTATCAGCTTAACAGAATATTCAAGAATAGCGATGTTAAAAAAGAGATCAATATCACAAACTTTGATAACTTAAGGAATATCGACTTAAAGCGGTTCGTCTGCATAGATATAGACGAAAGCTCTATATTAAAATCTTACACGGGCACGTTTAAAAAGATGATTATTGACGAAAGTAAAAACATTCAGTACAAATTAGCTGCAACTGCAACACCATCTCCTAATGATTATTTAGAGCTAGGAAATCACTCTGAATTTTTAGACGTAATGGATAGTTACGAGATGATTATGAGATACTTCTTAAACGACGCAATGAATGCGGGCGAGTATAGATTGAAAGGTCACGCCGAAAAGGAGTTCTGGAGCTGGATAGCATCTTGGGCAGAGTGCATAACGAGCCCATCGGACCTTGGATATGACGGCTCAAGTCACATCTTACCTAAATTAAACGAAGTTTATCACGAAATAGAGCACGACGACGTTAAATATAATCAAGATGGATTATTGTTTAGCTTTGGAGAGCAAAATGCCACAACTCTGGCAAAAAACAAAAAAGAGACGCTACAAAAAAGGGCTGATAAAGTCGCGTCATTGATGGATGATAAGCAACATTTAATCTGGGTAGACACAAACGAGGAAAGTGAATATTTAAGAAGACTAATCCCAGATAGTGTCGAAGTCAAGGGAAGCGACAAGGACGAATACAAAGCTGAAATGCTAAATGGGTTCGCAGACGGTAATATAAAAACACTAATTACTAAAAGTTCTATAGCGGGCATGGGAATGAATTTTCAAAATGCCCACAATATGACGTTTTTTGGTTTAAATTATAGTTATGAAAAATACTATCAAGCAGTAAGAAGAATGTACCGATTCGGGCAAAAGAACGAAGTTAACGTAAATATAATCGTCGCTGATAATGAGACTAACATTTTAAAGACGATTCATAGAAAAAAAGAACAGCACGACATTATGAAAAATGAGATGCAAAAAGCAATAACAGGCGCAAAAAAGGCGCAAAGCCTTACTATAAACAAGACACTAAACGTGACTTTACCAAAATTTTAAAGGATTAATATGAAAGAACTAGTTAACGATAGAGTCGCGGTTTATAACGGCGACACAGTAGAAGTTACAAGGCTGATGCCAGATAATATATTTGATATGTCTGTATATAGCCCTCCCTTTAGTAATTTATACACATATTCGGACTCGGTTTACGATATGGGGAACACAAAAGACGACGATGAGTTTTTTGTGCAATATGAGTTTTTAATAAAAGAAAAATACAGAACGCATAAAAATAATACTATAACGTGCGTACACTGTAAAGACTTGCCGCTTTATAAAGGCAGAGACGGCGCAAGCGGGTTAAGCGACTTCACGGGCAGAATTATAGATGCTCATATTAAATATGGCTGGGTGTATCAAGGAAAATTCAGAGTATGGAAAGATCCGGTCATGGAGATGCAAAGGACTAAAAATCACGGGTTACTTCATAAAAACTACACTCAAAGAAGTGAGGCAGTCCGACAAGGAATGGCTGATTACGTCTTAATATTTAAAAAAATAGATGATACATCAAACGCGGAAATAAAAAACAACTCTGCAGATTTTGGAAGCGAAACGATACTAAGATGCTGCGAACTATGGGCAAACAAAACAGACAATATCGTGAGTAAAATTCATAAAGAGCTTAACCAAGTAGAACATATAGACTTTGGCTTTTTTGAGTATATTGATTTTATTCCAAATGCTGAAAAAATATCTAAGCTTTTAAAAAATGGCAGAAATATAACAGTAGCTTGCAAAGAGAGCGATATTATAAAAGGCGGACAGTCGATAGGTAAGCTTGATAATACTGTAGGTCTCATTGAAAAAATGAAAAAGTATAATTTAGTATTTCATTCAAGATGCTATCTAACAAATGGAACTGAACTAATTACTTTTAGAAAATGGGACGGAGATTTTAACGACTGTCAGGTAGTAAGAGATCTTAGCACTCAGTCTTATATCGGCAAAAACTCACCTATAAAAGCAGGTGAGAGCAAAAAAGAATTAGTTGGATATTCTATTCACTGCTGGCAAAGATATGCAAGCCCAATATGGAACGATATTGACGCACTGCCGTTTAACGACGAGTGGACTTGGTTTGATATAAACCAAACGAACGTGCTAAACATAAAGCAAGCCAGAGAGGACAAAGACGAAAAACACATCTGCCCGCTTCAAATTGACTTAATCCAAAAATGCGTAATTATGTATTCAAAAGAGAACGACGTGTGTGCATCTTTTTTCGGCGGCATAGGAAGCGAGCCCGCTACATTCTTAAGGCTAGGGCGCAGAGCGTACGCGGTTGAACTAAAGGCTGCATATTTTAAAGTACTCATTAGAAATGTAATGAATGAACTAAAAACAAAGAGTCTATTCTAATGCAAACACACACACAAAGCTTCATAGAGGCAAACATCAACACCTTTGCAGGCTTCATCGTTTCATACGTCCTAAGCTACACCGTTTTACCTCTCTACGGGGTAGAGCAGTCGCATAGCGTTAGTCTACAGATAACGACAATATACACAGTAGCTTCCTTAGTAAGGAACTACGCCTTGAGAAGATATTTTAATAAAAAGATGGTATAATATGGAAGTTAATTTATATCAGCCCGTTTTAAACTCATCCTTTTTTTCGGGTTGGTATAAGTTAATAAAAAGGATGGAATATGATACTAGAGTTAAACGAGTTGATGCTAAAGTCTAAAGCTAAGTGTATTAGCAAAGAAGAGATGCAAAGGATCAAAAATGTTTTATCCCTACAAATGTCTTAACTGCAACGAAGAGCGAACTGTAGAAAAAGAAGCTAAGGACTCACACCTGCAAGAGACCTGCGAGAAGTGTGGCAAGTATATGATAAGAGTATTTAAGCTGTTTGGCATAAAAACAAGTGATGGAGTGAAATAATGGCAAAATATCCAGACGCTCAAAGATTAGCAGATGCAGGACGGTATTATACACCAACAGGTAAAATAGTATCAATAGTTGATGAAGTTGGCGGTTTAGTTGTAATTGATGAAGTTATAAGCAATATTCACTCAGGCTTTGCTTTTGGTATTGACGCATCTGGAACATTAGCGGCATCAAGCTCTTTAGTACTATTGGGGGATGTGGGAGACAAAGAGGTTCACTTTAACCAAATAGATGGTAATTTTTCGCAAGGCAATATAAGAATTACATTATATGAAGCACCAACTATTACAGCAAATGGCACTCCACTTACACCATATGCACTAAATAGAGCAAACATTCAAGCAAACACAATACAAGTATATTCAGCTCCAACAGTAACAGCAAACGGTACATCGATCGGTTCTAAATTTTTACCATTGTCTGGAGGCGGTGCAAATACTCAGCCAGTTAATGGTTCTATTGCAAACAGTAGAGTATTAAAAAGAAACACTAAATATCTAATGGTTATAACAAATGAAACCACAAACGATACAGTCGACTTTGGAGTAAATATCGTGTGGACTGAGCCAGTGAATCAGCTAGGCTAAAATATGACGCAATCACAGCGAACTGTAATAATTTATTATGACTTTGCTGAGAGATGCCAAGACGATTACGATATAATGACAAAAGCTATTAAGCTATGTGGATGTAGAAAACGCCCTAATATAATAAAATCTCAGTTAGAAGATTTTGACTCTGAAAAATCATACAGCGAGGAGTACATTAATTTGATAAGCAGAATAAACGACATTATCATAGATAAAGCAAAGTGGGCTGTACAAAAAGAAAAAAGAGTAAGACCTACTCTTCCTTGGTTGTAATATGGCAATAGATAACAAACTGTGGATACAAGCAAAAAATCTATATGAAAAAGGTCTTAGCACAAGAGATATATCAAAAGAAATAGGAATAGAGCACACTACTATTTATAAAAAATCAAAGCAACAAAAATGGGCAAGAGAAGAGACAAAAGATACTACATATAGTGGAACAGTAAGAAGCGGTTATATATACTTAATAACAACAGAAAAAGATGAACAACTTTATAAGATAGGTTTAGCAGTAGATGTAAAAAGCAGAATGAAAGCAATGCAATCAGGAAACCCTCATAAGTTGATATTAAAAGGATGCTACTTTGTAAAAAATATGTATGTTGAAGAGAAATATTGGCATA
>JAPHSW010000079.1 GCA_026196615.1 Gammaproteobacteria bacterium
CAAATAACATGATTTTAGGGGCATGATAAGAGAGAGAGTCAATGATTCTATTTTTTGGTAACAAAATAATAGTGATGAGCATTACGTATGGTAAAAGTAAGAGAATGATTCGCTCTGGGGTTAAAATAGGTGAGTCATAGTCAATGTTTACGAATAGGTAGAGATACCATGTAAATATTATTAATGAAAAAAGTAAGAGCCCAAGAATCTTCTTATTCCTATCCGGTGTATTGGTGATCATGGAAAAGGATAAAAATAAAAAAATGGCGGCGCCAAGGACTGTTTCAGTTCGAGAAAAAACAAATCCTAAGAGTGCTATTAACCCCAGATAAAAATTTCCAGGAGATTCTTGCTGAAAAGACCTCCAAAATAAGCTAACAAAGAGAAATAAATAAATTGCAGCAGTGAGGTTTGTATGGATGTAGACGGATTGGAAAATAATAAAGTAACTGCTTAACAATGTAGCTGTTGCTAATGTACAAATTAATATTTTGACGGAGTTAGATGTGCTTTTATCAAGACTTAGGTAAATTTGATAAATAATTGTGACCAGACCGGAAATTGCAAATATGGGTTGAAAAGCATGCAAATAATCAATCTGCAAAAAATGAGCGCTTGCATGCATTAAAGGAATGAAAACACCCCATGAAGCAAGAGTTGAAGTCATTGCTGCATTTAACGCTTGAGCAGAACCTATTTGTTGACCTAAAAAAATCATGGTGTAAGAATCGTAAGAAAATAGAGAAAAGTTGTAGTTCACAAAAAAAACGGTCAAGAAGGAAAAAAACGTGAGCATACCGACGGCCCATTTTAGCTCATTGTGATCAGGGTGAGCTTTAATTGATGTAATTAGTAAAATAATGCCAAGTCCCGCCATCAATGAAAACATGAAAGGAGAAGTAAACGAAGAATTAAGAAGAACTGAGACTAAAAGACTGAGTAATATCCAGGTTAATGTCCCCCATAGAAAGCCAGAAATTATCATTAGCCTGACGTTCAACCATTTCTTTAAAGATAAGCCCCATAAGATACCAGTTAATTGTAGAGAGACAAGAAAGATAATCTGTGCAAGCATTAATAGCTCCTATCTGAAATGTTTATCAGTCTTTCAGGCACAAAATAAAGAATTTTCTTGTGCTTCAATATGAAAATCTTTGAGCTATCATTTCTTGATGACAGTATGACGACAAGATCCATAGAGTTTTCTGAATTCCAGGTCTTTTGGGGATATTGCAATAATTGACTCACTTGTTGATTGGTTAAACGATGTTGGTAGTTATCATGAGAAATGACGGAAACTTTTGAGATATGCTTTAAGAGATCCTCTTTTAAAAGTTCATCATTATAAATATTGAGTGTTCTGCCATTCAGATAGGGTTTAAGAAAATAATAAAGACCAAAAGTATCACGGTAGGGATTGTTTTTATTAAGAAGTTGGGTCTGCAAATTAGAATTATTATTGACACTAAGCTGGGTTGGATATTTAGTGTTCATTTCACTAAAAGCGGATAAGTTTCCAATGATGCCAGAAATAACAATGATAAGAGGGCTGATCATTAATAAGCGTTTAATTTTCTGCCAATAAAAAGTAACACTAAGAAAGATAAAGATTATAGTTGAAACAATGATCAAAAAATCTTTGCTTAAGATATAATTCAACACACTGGAGTCAGGCTCTTCTGAAGGTGTGAATAAGTGGCCTGCAAATGGAATTACAGCAACTAAAATAATAAATACTATTGAAAGAAATATATTTTTTATCATTTTTGGGTATTTAATTACTTATCAATAAAATTAATAGAGTTTAGGTGTATTGTGTATAGTGAGTAATGCTTCGTCTAAATTAAATCCAATTGTTTTTGCATACCACTCTAAAGTTTCCCAACGGGGTAAATTATCTTGGGCAACCAATTGTAACGCGTTTTCCCTTGTCATCATTCCTGCACGAATTTGGTTTGATCTAAAGGTATCATGTTCAGTAAAACCGGCAAGAACATAATAAATGTAGTTGTAAAAAGCGGCGCTGCCATCACCAATTCGCCACGTGGTTTGAGTATCCTCAGCCGTTTCCCAGTTATATTTATTTTTCAAAGTATCAACGACCTCTTGTTCGTTCCATTTAAGATAATAGTATAGGTATACGTAATCGTCGCGTAATAAATAACTAGAATAAAAGGCGGATAATGAATCAAAAAGAGAAGAATTAATATAGCTTGGGTTTTTTATAAATTCTTTTGTATAGGCGGTTGCCAGTTTTAATTTGTTAAACTTGGTTAACTGTGTGAGTGTACCTTTGTCTGCATTTTTTGTCAGACCACAAAACCCTGTTTTAAACTCAGTTCGTTCAAGATCATTTCCGGCGCAAAATAAAAATAAATCAACACCGGTTTCCTGACGTAGTTTATGAGCATAATAATAAAACTGTTTATCACCCGCCATAAATAAAGGGACCATACATAAAGAAGGTTTTTTTAACCAGGCGTTAATATTTTTTCGAATGTTGGCTCTTTTTTTAGGAATATCAGCTGATATAAGTATATGTTCAACACCCAGTTCACCACATATACGGGCAATATTACGTCGAGCTAAATCTGTGACCAGACCCCAGTCATAAGTATAGGCAATTGGGTTCATTTTAAGAACGGTTTTTATATAATGTAAGCCATAACAGCTATCTCTACCGCCACTGAGACCAACAAGACAGTCAGGTTTTCCATCTTTTCTAGAATAGGGTGCAATAATTTTCTTCAGTGTTTCTGGATCTTTAGGAGGCTCATATTGGTAAGAGTGACAATAATTACAAACACCTTGGGCATCAAATGAGATTGAAGGAAATGTTTCTGGCAAAATACATCGAGTACAACGACGTATTTTTTTATAATCAGGGTAATCTGATTGTGAATGATCAATGATTTTGCTCGAATGTTTAGAGGGAATGTCATCTTTTGTACTGGATTTATCTCGGTTTTTGGGCTCTTCATTCCATGAAAAACGATCATGTTCGAATGAGTCAATAGTGATACTAACACCAGTATTTGCTTTGACTTGATATTGCCCTATGGCTAATGGCTCACTTATTAAATTATGTTTTAAAAGGATATTACTTAATATAAAATTTTCAGAAGCAAATACACTGATTCCTCTCGATGGATTGGACCAGTAATAGAGTGAGCCATTATTGCTTGCTAAATACAATAAATGGCTATTATTATTCATTAACGCAATGGAAGCATTACCCTCAATATTTTTAAAACTTTCCTGGATAGCCTGAATTGGAATATGTCTTAAAGTGTTATCGGCTATTAAGGCAAGTAATGCTTCAGTATCGAGCTCGGTTTTCTTAGGTGTTGAAAGTTTTGACCAGATATCTTTATCATTAACAATAATGCCATTATGAATGCCTATCCATTCATCAACTATGACTGGTTGATTATTGATGTTTAAACTGTTTCGACCATTGGTGACAAGTCTCGAATGGCCCATTAGTGCTATGGGTGACTTTGAGGAATCATTGTGAATATTGGTAAATAAGTTAGAGTACGTTTTTGATTTTATAAATGATGATGCAGCTTGTCCACTCTTTAAAATATGTACTTTTTCTTTTGTTTTAATTGCAATTCCTGATGCTTCTTTACCTCTGGATTCTGAGTATAAAAAAAGATCATCCATTATTGTATGAATGAATGTCGAACCTTTACTACAGTTCTTGTTTATAATAATTCCAAAAATACCACACATAGAGAGACTTTTTCAGGTTTGTTAAATGAGTAATTTATCGCAATGTATAACCAAGTTTATATCTAACCATCAGGTTAAGAAAGAAAATTGTTGATATAAACGAGAGTACGGTTGCTGTGGCGGCCCCAGTTGCTCCATAGGCTGGAATAAAAAGAGCGTTTAATATTAAATTCATTGAAAGCCCAAATGCATTAAGTAGTGATTGATAACCAGGTAAACCAGCTTGTGTGAAGATCATATCAAATGGGACATAAGCTGAGATTAACCAAAAACCACCCACTAAAACAGCTAAGACTTTAAAACTGTCTAAAAATTCTTTTCCGTTGGGTAAGTACTCTAAGGCAGGTAAAAAACAAGCTAAAGTAATTAAAGCAATGAGTAACATGCTTGGATACATGATTTTGTGTGTTTTTCGGACTAACTTTTGAAGATGACTAATTTGTTTGTGAGCAAGAAGATACACAAGTTGAGGGTTTAAGCTGTTTCTAACCACCACAAATATTTGATAAAAGCCTTCTGCCAATATTGCAGCAAAAGAATATATTCCAACAATGGTATCTGTGGTAAAAAAACCAAGCATTAAAACATCAACACGAGAATTTATTTCTATAAAAACACCACTGAAAAAACCTTTTATACCAAATGAAATGTGTGTCTTTATCCAGGTTTTATTAATTGATGTGGTTGTCAGCTTAAAATGATAAATAATAGCAGGAAGAATAAGAACAAATAAGCCCATTTCTGAAAATAGGAAAGCAGCTGTCAGCCATTTTTTATCAAGATCAAAAGTGATAACAAATACAATAAATGAAAATAGAAGCAGATAACGGGTTGCTTGTCCAAATGCAAACAGGCGCATCCAATGAAGTCCATTTACAGCAGATAAAATGACTTTATTAATAGAAAAAAATAGTAACGCTGGGGCAACTAGAATGATCCCAAGAGCGACTTCTTTACTTTGCAGAATTTGACTAATTGGAGTGGCCATAAAATAAAGAATAATTGAAACCAATATGCCCAAACCTATTGCCAGTAAAAGTGCAGTATAGATGATTTGAGCATTTCGCTCTGTACTCTTTGGGGCTTCAGCAATGTGTTTGAGTGTTGAAAAGTGTATTCCACCAACAGCGAATTGAGATGTTAGGATATAGATTGCATAAACCTGGTTAAAAATACCGAGGGTTTGGCTACCATAGTAGCTTGCAATCACAATGTTAATTGCAATTCCTGTTATTGCTAGAATGACTAAGCTTATGTAATTCCAAAATAACCCATGAGCAATAGTCAATTTCATATTATTTTTTTTGCCACTGGCAGACAACAAAGCAGGAGAGAGATTTCCCTTGAATTTTGTCGAAAATTCCTTCGAGCCAAATGAGAAGTGGTGAATAAATTGCCTTTAATTTTAATGGGATTCTTAGAACAAGTGATTGTAATACAAAGATATAAGCAAAATTTCCTTTGTAATATTCATTTTTAAAATTAAACTGTTTGGAAAATTTTACTTTTAGATGTTCAATATCAATGGACTCTTCATTTTCAGCAAATGTCTTGTCATTGTTGTACCAAATTTTTCGAAGTTTATCCGGTAGTGAGCCTTTATGAGGTTCTGAAAAACAGAGAAAACCATCAGGCTTTAATATTCGATATATTTCTTGTATTGCCTCATCAACATGAGGATGTACATGATGTAAGCCACCTATTATCATGACGCAATCAAATGAGTTTTCAGGAAGTTCTGTGTTTAAGATAGAGCGACAATAGGACTGACTATCAGGCCAGCGCGTTTTAAAAATATCGATTTCTTCTTTAGATATATCCAGGCCAGTTATAAAAGCTCCATTTTCATTCAGAAAAGCAGTTGCTTCTCCACTACCACACATTGCTTCTAGTACATTTAGATTTTTTAAAGAGATATTTTCAAACATGGGTTCATAGATAAATCTTTTATAATATTTCTGGCTCCATTTATCGCCATGATGAGCAGCATAGTCTGAGGCTGTAGTATCAAACCTTTTTTTTTGAAGCGTTTCTGTATCCATCATGTGCTCGCAATTGCTTTTTATCAATAAGAGTGACTCTAATGTGGTCTCGTCAGCTTTCGATTATCTTCCATGTCTAGCCACATACCAAAAAATAATCCGAAAAAAGACATATTTAAAGTTGATATCAGTAATATTAAAGTGGTTTGGGGGATATATCCAATTTCAGAATACATATAAATAAATCGAATCATTAAAGGAACTGATAGAATGACGCCATTAAAAAAACTGAATAGATAGAAAAAAATCAGTGGGTGAAATTCACGCATTAAATATTTATGGGTCATGCGTTTAAAAAACAGCTTAATAAGAAGTTTGCTGACGGTTGGAATATAGCTTTTTAATTTTATTTTACTTTGTTCCTGACCATAGACAGGTTCCACTTCGACATCTTTAACTCTCATATTGTTGAGGTTAAGCATATTGAGTATGTGAGCATTATACCCATAGCCTTTAATCATTTGATTGATTGGTATTCTGGACAATGCTTTTTTTGAAATAGCAGTATATCCACACTGAGGATCGATAAGAGACCAATAGCCTGTTGCAAACTTAGTTAATAAAGTAAGAACTGAATTCCCAATGTAACGATGTTTAGGCATTCTAAGAATGACATCCTCTCGTAATAAACGGTTTCCTTTTACATAATCAAATTCGTTTCTGACAACTGGTTTTATCACTCTGGATAGATCATCAGGAGACATTTGTGCATCGCCCGCCATGATTGCAACGACATCAATGTCCAGTTCAAGCGCTTTATTGTATCCATCAATTAATGATTGTCCAAGCCCCTGATTTTTATCATGGTTGATGAGAATAATTTGATGATTCTTCTCATCAAAATTACTAATAATTTCTTGAGTTTTATCTGTGCTGGCATCATTGACAACGATTATCGTATCGACAAAATTGGGCATTGTCGAAAGTACTTTTGAAATGAGTAGCTCTTCGTTATAAGCTGGTACAACGACACCTATTGTCTTATTTTCAAACAATACTACATTCCTTCTCTGGCTTGTAACCACTGTCTAGTCCAGGAAATAGTTTCCTTTAAACCAATGTCAAACTCTGTTTCAAATTTAAATCCTAATTTTTTTAATTTTTCATTTGAGACATCAAATGTTTTAATATCACCAAGCTTCCAGTCATGGTAGTTAATACATTCCTGCTCTTTTCCAAAATAAGATAAGATTCTTTCTGCCAATTCACCAATTGTTATTCTGGCTCCAGAAGCACAATTATAAGCTTCTCCCTGAGTTTTTGGGTTTATTGCGACAAGTTTATTGATATTGACAACATCTTTTACGTAGGTAAAAGAGCGAAGTTGTGAGCCATCTCCAAAAATTGATAAAGGATTGTTTTCCATTGCTTTGCGTGCAAATATAGAGACAACTCCTCCCACTTCACTGTTTTCCTGGCGAGGACCATAAACATGATAGTATCGGAGTAATGTGGTATTCAATCCATATAAGTGAGAGAAAACACGAGCATATTTTTCTCCCGCTAATTTACTAACACCATAATAAGATGTAGGATTTAGAGGGTGTTTTTCATCGGTTGGATAATAATGAGCTTCACCATAAACGGAGCCAGTTGATGCATGTACAAACTTTTTCACACCAAAGTCTCTGGATAATTCCAATAAATTAAAAGTACCTTTTGCATTGATTTCTAAATCACGATGAGGATCTTTAAGGCAAACTGTCATTTTCGAAACGGCTTCATGAAAGACAATATCAACTCCTTCAAAAAGGGGCTTGAGTTTGTCGTAATCAGTAATATCACAATTGGCTTCAGTGAAATTATCGTATTGATGAAACGCTTCTAAATTCTCAGCTTTTCCACCACTATAATCATCAACACTGATGACTTCTAAGCCATCTTTAAGCAACTCTTCAACTAAATGGCTGCCAATAAAACCTGCGCCACCAGTTACTAATGCTTTTTTATATTTATTTTTTAATGAATACATTTGTTTCTCTGTTTATAGCATCAGTAATATGTTGTTGCTAGTTTGACTTGTCGAAATTAATTAAAAGAGCATAGCACCATATGAAAGAAAAATCGTCCTAAGATAATCAAATCTGTGAACCAGAATTTGTTTTTCTGCGAGGGTCAGCAAAGCTGAGTTTAAAGCATGCTCCTTCTTTTATATCAATAAATTCCAGTTTTGCTGAATTACAAACTGCCATTTCTCGTGAAATATATAATCCTAAGCCTGTCCCAGTTGCTTCAGTAGTAAAAAAAGGCTCGAATAATTGAGGTAAGTCCTCTTCAGGAATACATGGTCCATAATTCATTACCTGAAGGTAAATATTCTTATTAAGTGAGTCAATACCAACAGTAATAACAATAGGACGGAAATGGTTGTTGTACTCAATGGTGTGACGAAGGGCATTTTGAATTAAGTTATTAAAGATTTGATGCAGATGCTGTCGATCGAATTGAACTTCTAAGTCTTCTGTTTCAAACTTAAGATAAAAACGTTCTTGAGGCAATTGTATATATTCACTCAGAAATTCTGGGATCCATTGAGACAGGTTAACATTCTCCTGTTCCGCTTTTTGACGTCGACTCAGATCCAGCACAGTGCCAATAATTTCATTCACTCTTATGGATTGTTTATCGATTATTTCAGTTAAACGTTTATCAGTTTCTTCAAGAGATGGCGATTCATTTAGTAGTTCACCTGCATGACGAATGGCCGCAAGTGGATTTCGTAATTCATGAGCAATACTTGCAGTAAGGCGGCCAAGAGAGGCTAGTTTTAGTTGTTGGGCTTGTTGTGTGAGTTCTGCATTATCTTCGATAAATATAACTGTGCCACTGTTTTTTTTGCTACCTAAAGAAGCAAACTTAATGTTTAGGTCAGTGGAGTCATTATCATGTTTAATGTTTTGAATTTGGGTATCAGGTGCATTTCTCCAGGATTGAAAAAGCTCACCGAGTTCCAGAGAAAATTCATATAAGTTTGTTTGTTTTTCCAGAGTTCCTTTGAGTTTGAGGAGGTTGATTGCTGTATCGTTAACTAATTGTATATTTCCAAGGTAATCGACAACAATAACGGCTGTTTGCATTCGTTGCATTATAAATTGAGTCAACTGTTCCATATTAGCCAGATCAATTTCTCTTTGACTGGCAATTTCAACGCTTTCTTCTGTCTTATTAACCAGGTAATTAGTTAATATCGCCGTTAAAAATAAAACACCACCCAATAAACCCGTTTGAGTATAAGAAGGAGGGATATCTATGCTTAATTTCAGGTAGCTTTGATCGATTAAGAGAATTAAAGTAACAACCGCTGCATAAAAAACAGAAGATCGTCCAAATGATAATATACTAATTGACGCAACAGGTAATAGTAGTAATAAGCCGACACCACTTTTTACACCGCCACTAGCGTGCATAATAAGAATAATGGCGCAAAAATCAAGGATGATATGCGCATGTGTCTGAAATGCTAAAATCGGCCAACGCCATCGGATTGTAATACCTATGAGAATACTGGCAATGAGGTAGGCAAAACTGACAATTTGAAATAATTCAGGTTGAGTGGCACCAAAAGGTTTAACCTGTAGATTAGAAAAGATAAGTGCGACAAATATACCTGAAATTAATAATCTGTATAAATTCAAAAAATGTAAGGGGCGCCATGCTTTTTGTTCTTGAGAAAGTGCTGGCTTAAAATCAGATAAAAAAAAGGAATGACGTTTTCTTCGCTCAACAAAAGGTCGTTGAGTGGTTTGAGTACTATTGTTAGGTGTGTTATCAGAGCTTTCTGATTTTGACATCACTTCAACACCATTACTTTAATATCACCATTATAATACCAGAATTTAAATCACTTGGATTGTTTGTGTTCAAGATAACTATCAAGGTGTTGATAGCTACAAAAGAAATGATCATCCTGGTATATTCCTTCTTCTTCTGGAATATGAGTTTTGCAATAGGCACAGGCTTTGACTTGTTGGACTGTCTTTGGTTGTTCCTGTACTTTTTTACGCTCTCGTTGCTCAACTTCTTTAACTCGAGCAGACCAGGTTTTATTGAGAAAACGATAGCCCATCCATACCAGAAAAAGAATGCCTAAAATCAGTAATAGTCGACCCACAAAATAACCCTGTAATAATTTGATGTTAATAAAAGCTAGAAGATAAATCATAGCAGAAATGGAAAAATTTTTTAGCTATTCTTTCAATTTAGCAAAATACCACTCTACAATAGTCTTGAGCCAAATGAAATAAGCCCTAAGCTAGGTGAAATAAGCCCTAAGCTAAGGTAGAATGTGAGCTCAAACTTGAATTTGAATAGCAACACAAATAAATTGGTGAAATATCATGAATTTACATGAGTATCAGGCAAAACAGGTCTTTGCTGACTACGGCATACCTGTTCCAACTAACCGAACCATTCGCTCGGTTGATGAAATTGAGCAAGCTGTTAGTGAACTAGGTGGCAGTGAATGGATGGTTAAAGCTCAGGTACACGCAGGTGGTCGAGGCAAAGCTGGAGGCGTGATTAAAGCCAGGTCTGTAGATGAAATAAAAGCCTTTGCAGAAAAAATGCTTGGAACCAATTTGGTCACTTTTCAAACAGATGCCCAGGGTCAACCTATCAATACGTTGATGATTGAAGTACCAAGCTCTATTGCTCGTGAACTCTATATGGGCGTTCTAGTTGATAGAGCCTCTAAACGAGTTACAATTATGGCCTCTGAAGCAGGTGGTATGAATATTGAAGAAGTGGCAGCTGAAACACCTGAAAAAATTATTACTTTGCCAATTGATCCGGTGAATGGCTTAATGCCCAATCAGGTTCGTGAAGCGGGCTTTGCTATGAATATGACTCCGGCCCAGCAAAAAGGCTTGATGAAAGTAATGCAGGGTGTTTATAAAATATTTGTTGAAAAAGATGCTTCACAAGTTGAAATTAATCCTCTGGTTGTGACCGGAGATGACGTAATAATGGCTTTGGATGCGAAGATATCATTAGATGATAATGCATTGTACAAGCATAAAGATATGCAGGCATTTCATGACCCTTCACAAGAAGATGAAAAAGAAAATCATGCCAAAGAATTCGAATTAAACTATGTCCCGCTTGATGGAGACATTGGCTGTATGGTTAATGGTGCTGGACTGGCTATGGCAACCATGGACATTATTAAAAACAATGGCGGTGATCCTGCCAACTTTTTAGATGTGGGTGGTGGTGTCACGAAAGAGCGTGTTGCAGAAGCTTTGAAATTAATTTTGTCTGATCCCAAAGTAAAAGCCATATTAATTAATATTTTTGGTGGTATTGTCCGCTGTGATTTAATTGCAGAAGGTATCATTGCTGCAGCTAAAGAAGTGGCTTTAGGTGTTCCAGTCGTTGTTCGTCTGGAAGGGACGAATGTGGAGCTAGGACGTGAATTATTAGAAAAAAGTGGTCTGGATATTATTTCCAGAGGTGATTTTACTGAAGCCGCAGAAGAAGTGGTCAACGCAGCAAAAGCCTCAGCCAACAATAAGGAGGCA
>JAPHSW010000168.1 GCA_026196615.1 Gammaproteobacteria bacterium
AATTGAGATCGGCATTCAAGAACAAAACCGAATAATATCGTTAGCATTTAAAGCAATTTTAAAATGGGGGTTTTTGGAGTAATTCTACAGCCTCAACGTTCAATTGA
The DNA here is from genome assembly GCA_026196615.1 of Gammaproteobacteria bacterium. GTDB lineage: Bacteria > Pseudomonadota > Gammaproteobacteria > GRL18 > GRL18 > GRL18. The sequence goes on from JAPHSW010000168.1 coordinate 108, forward strand.
GTGTTCACTGGGACAAGGAAAGAGTAAATTAAAAAAAATGCTCTTCAAACACACTGAATACTTTTTTTTAAAATCGCTAAGTCCCAGCGATACACTCCGATTGCTTGTTAGAGCTCTTTATTTAATTGATGGTCTAATTTTCATAAAATAGAACCAAATAAAACCACCAATATACATAATAAATTGGGTTAAATGAAATCTTATAATATGACCTCTAAATGGCGTGACAATATTGGTGTATGCAATTCCACCTAGTAACCAACAGATAAATGGAAATAAAATAACATCACCATCTATTGTATTTGTTTTACTCATAATGATCATGCCAATGCTATATATCCATGCACCATAACCTATAAGCATCATGATAAAGAACATATCGCTTAAAGTAAGTTTAATAAATTGATCTCGTTTCATTTTTAGTAATAGATTCTATTGTTTCTATAAGCTCTAACTAGGTTTAGATCGACTCTTGTTTAAAAAGGTTAGATCGATTCGTGTTAATCTTTTTTTGTTTATATCAATTATACTCAATATCTATCTTATAGCTGTCAGTCATAGATTACATTTTTGATTATTTGATAGACTTTAAATTTGTGAGGCAATATTAATGTTTTTTATAAAAAACTTTTTAAGCTTATATTTATCAATGAGATAGATTTTTATAATAAAATACTCTTTGATAAAAAACCTTCCAAATCCATTAGTAAATTTTGACTAGACTCCATTTTAAATATTTTTGGTACAGAAAATTATCCATTATTTATTGTTTTGAATTATTAAATTTCTGGAAAAACAAGAGTCGGTATTTTACTGGGTTAGACTGAAAACTATGATCTTAAAGTTTATCTTCAGTTTGTATCTTTTTATCACTGATTATGGTTCGTACTCTCTCACACAAATTAAAGGCATTTTCCTGTTCACACTCTGGAAGCACAAATAAAAACTCTTCACCACCATAGCGCCCAAAAGCATCATAAGGTCGTATAACAGAACTTATTCTTTTGGTTGTTTCACATAACACATCATCACCGGCAGAATGTCCGTAAGTATCATTAACCTGCTTAAAGTGATCTAAGTCAAACAGCACAACACATAATGACTTTTTGTTTCTCTGGTGTCTCCCCAGGTCAATTTTAAGTAACTGCATTACTGCTCTACGATTATAGATTCCTGTCAAATAGTCATGGCTGGCTTCAATTTCCAGTTGGTTTCTGGCATTCAGTAATTCTTTTTGGACAGCAATAGTTCGTATTCCAGTCTTAAGTCTGGCATGAAGTTCATGTGGATAAAAAGGTTTGGTTATGTAATCATCTGCCCCAGAATCAAGTCCTTCTATAACATCATTCACATCACTCTTAGCGGTTAATAAAATGATATAAGGCTGTGGTTCTTTTTCAAATTGACGTATTCTCTTACTCAACTCCAACCCACTTAAGCCTGGCATTGACCAATCAAGAATCATAAGATTTGGCGCATCTTCCTTTTGAAGGTGTTCCCATGCATCCTTTCCATCAGCACACTCAATAACTCCGTATCCAAATTTAGTCAGTGATACTTCAAGTTGTTTTCGTATAACAGGATCATCATCCGCTACTAATATTCTCACTTTTGCCCCTCTTTCATAAAAATAATTAAGGTATTATTAAAATCTTTTACATCTGTTAGCAGAGTATTGTATAAAGTCTCTACTTCATTGAGTTCATTATTTTTACCTGCTTTTTCTAGTATCAATGCACTTTCAAATGCTTTAATACTACCTAAAGTTCCTAATGAACCTTTCATCGTATGTGCAACTATACCTATTGTATTTCCATCTCGATCAGCAATAGCTTTTTCAAGTTTTACTAATAACTCTTCAGAATGATTGAAGTAAATATCTGCTATCATTTTAAGAGAATCCCAATCATTTCCTGAACGTGCAAGCACTGCTTCTTTATCAATGATTTCATTATCACTGCAAATTGGGCTTGCTTTTTGTTTCTTATCTTCTGTAACAAAAAAATCATTAATTGCTTCAACTAAATTTTCACTACGAAATGGTTTTGAAACATAAGAATCCATTCCTGAATCCAGACATTTTTGTTTATCATCTTTAAAAGCCAAAGCAGTCAATGCAACAATAGGGATATGTTGATTCGTTTTTTGCTCACGTTCACGAATCATTCGAGTGGTCTCATAACCATCCATCTCATGCATTGTTACATCCATAAAGATAAGATCAAAATTATTTGCTTCATATGCTTCTATTGCTTTCTTTCCATCTGATGCAGAAGAGACTCTATGATTTAGCTCCTCTAACATAATAGTTGCAACTTTCAAATTAACGGGATCATCATCAACAAGCAAGATATTCAATGACGCTACTTTTTTTAACACTGTTTCTTTTTCTGAATGTTTCGATAATGGTAAATCGTTATTGCATTCTTCTGATTGTAATTGAGTTTTTATAGTAAAGAAAAATTTACTTCCTCCACCTGGATTGGGTTCCACCCATATTTTTCCACCCAGTTTATTGACCAGTTTTTTTGATATTGCTAAACCTAATCCAGTTCCACCATATTTTCTGGTTGTTGATGAGTCTGCTTGAGAAAAGCTATCAAATATAATTTCAGCTTTATCTTTAGAAATACCAATACCTGTATCAGCCACTGAAAAACACAGCATTGAATTATTTTCATAGTCGGGGTCTTTTTTTACATGCAATATAATGCCACCACTACTTGTAAATTTAATACCATTCCCAATGAGATTAATAAGCACTTGCCTTAAGCGAGTAGAATCTCCTGATAAAAGTATTGGCACATTTTTTTCAATTAAATATGTTAGCTTTAATCCTTTCTCATGAGTCTTAACAGACATCATTTTGTGTACATTTTTAATGACATCCTGTAAATCATAAGGTACTGTCTCTAAGATCAGATTGCCCGATTCAATTTTTGATAAATCTAAAATATCATTAATTATAGTCAGCAGGTTATCTCCTGCATTTTTAACAAGATTCACATAGTCTTTTTGCTTATCGGTAAGCTCGGTATTGGCGATGAGGCTTGTCATACCAATAATTGCATTCATAGGAGTTCGTATTTCATGACTCATGGACGCTAAAAACTCACTCTTAGCACGATTGGCATTTTCTGCTTCATGCTGAGCATTGTCTGCCTTTTCTCTTAGTTCTTCTGAAACTTGTAATGTTTTATTAAGTTCTATAGTACGTATTGCAACTCTTCTTATAAGCATACGGTTCCAAACCATAATAGAAATTATAAAAAGTATAACGACTATTATTAACAAGGTAATAATGAGTTCTTTACTAGGCTTCCAGCTTTCTTTGTTGACTAGAATCCATTTAGAAAAAATATCCTGTCTTTCTTTTTTACTAATTGCAGCTAGTCCTTTAGATAATATTTGATTTAATATAGGTGAGCTTTTATGTGTTGCAAAACTCAACTTCCAGGAGTAACCAGCCTCACCTGCAACACGTAAATTAAGCAAAACTTCTTTTTCAATAATATTAGAAGTAGTCGCAATCCCTCCAATAAAAGCATAGGCACTACCATAGGATACATATTGCAAGCCTTCTTTCGCACTGGCGACTTCTTCAAGCTTAATATCAGGAAATTCTCTTTCCATATATTCCTGAATTGCATAACCTGCAACAACTGCTACTGTTTTTCCTTTAAGATCTTTCATTGTGAGTTGGCGTTGCTCTTTGTTATTAACAATAATAACAGAGGGTAATGTCAAATAAGTATCCGTAAATAAAAGCTTTTTCTCACGATTTGGTGTTTTAGCTGCAGTAATAATATCAACTTCATTATCAATTGATTTTTTGAGAATTTCATCCCAACTATCTAAGCGAAGTACATGAAACTTTATTCCTAATTTTTTTTCCAAAAGTGCAACATAGTCTGCACTCATTCCTGAATATTTTCCTGCATCATTAAAAAATTCGACAGGAGCCCATTGAGAATCAGGTGCAAGAGTAATAATGGGGTGATTCTTCAACCAGTTTTTTTCCTTCGATGTCAGTGAGACACTGCCACCTTTGTTTTCTGATAGGTTATAGGCAATAGAAATCCACTTTCGAAGCATTTTTTTTCGTTCTTCTACACTTATACTATTGAGTGCTTTTTCTAGTAATGAATTCAAAATAGGCCAATCATTTCGTGATGCAAATGAAAGTTGATAGGTAAAACCAGTATCACCATCTATGCGAAGATTTGTAATATTCTCTTGTTCTATTGCATTACTGGCTGTAGCAACATTAATAACCGCCGCATCATTCTCACCCATTGAAACACTTTCTAAAACGGATACCACATCCGGCTTAAATGATAACTTTATATTGGGGTAATATTTTTTAACATAATCATTAATGGCAAAGCCATCAATCGTGGCTAATGTTTTTCCTTCCAGTTCAACAATTGAAGTTACTCTTGGAGAGTTTTTTCGTGTAATAATCACATCAGGAAATTCAACATAGGCAGAGGTAAATGACATGAATTTTTCACGTTCTGCAGTTTTTGCAGCCACTAACACCATGTCAGCATTACGTTGTTTCACATGTTCAAGTGAAGCATTCCAGCTATCCGTTTCAACCATTTCAAAATGAATACCCAGCTTATTGGATACTAAACTTAAGTAATCGTTTGCTAGACCTTGTGATTGTCCATTGATATCAAAATACTGAAAAGGTGCATAATCAGGGTCAGGAGCTACTCGTACAACAGGATGTTCTTTTATCCACTGCTTTTCTTCTTTTGAGAGCTTGACGATACTTGATTGTTGTGGCTTTAAATCTGCGGAATAGGAAAACATAATCCAGTTACTGAATATTTGCGCATAAGTGCCATCTGATTTAATTTCATCAAGTACTGTTTGCCATTGTTCAATAACACTATCGGGTGTTGATAGGCTAAATGCCAGATACATATAATCTTTTTGAACATCAAAGACTTTTTTTAATTGACTTGAAAAACCAGCCTCTCTTATCATATGTTTGCCGGTTAGCTCATTGATAATCCAAAGGTCAACAACGCCATTAGCAAGTTTTGTTAAATTTTTTGTATTATCAACCACCGGATCAAGATTAACAAAGCCTTTACTCTTTAGAAGAAGCTCACCAAAGTCGTCACTGTAAACACCAATGCCTTTTACTTTTTTGGCATCTTCAAGGCTGTTTATAGTAAAACTGGCACTTGCTTTTGCAAACAATGCTGTATTATTAGGTACTAACGGGCCGACCCATTTAAAGAGTTTTTCTCGTGCAGGAGTTCTTGTTGTAGAAAAAAGAATGGTGTTATCATTATTTTTTGCTATTTGATATGCCTTTGACCAAAGCATAAGTTCGATATTTTCTGTAGAGCCTAAACGCTTAAGAATTTCACGTGTTATTTCAACCGAAATACCAACCACTTTATCATTTTTTTTATAATTATAAGGTGGGAATTCTTCAGTAAGTATTCGAAACTCTTTAGCTGACAAATGTAATGGAATAAAGAATAACAGCAAAAGTAATAAAAATTTATTGAGTTGCTTCAAGATAGTTATTCTCACCTTAATTCAAATACTATGATATATAGAACACATAAAAACCATAAAATAGGATTGTCCTATCATATAAAGGAGTAGAGATTTTTTTGTTTACAATGCCGTCTTAATTTTCTTTTGAATAATAAGCCAATTTAACGCGTTGATAATTTGATGCTGACTTCGCCACTTTTCCTTGATTCCCCGTCTGTAACCATTTCTTTATACGGTTAGCATCTCCAATAGGACTGCGCTTACCAAAAGAATCCAGAAAAACCATAATGACATCTTTATTGCCAACCTTTCGTAATATCACAAGACAACGACCTGCCTCATCAAGATAGCCTGTCTTACTCAATTTAACATCTTTATGCCCTGCACGAATCAATGAATTAGTATTCGTATAGCCTAAAACATAACGAGGCTTTTTAAAGCGAGCGGTATAAACTTGTGTAGTACTGTATTCTTTAATGATTGAGTATTTTGTTGCTGCGGCTACCAGTTTGGCTAAGTCTGATGCCGTTGAAACATTTTTTTCTGATAAGCCTGTTGAATTGACAAAATGAGTGTTTGTCATTCCTAATGCTTTGGCTTTTTTATTCATGGCTTTTACAAAAGCGGAAGAGCCGCCAGGATAAGCACGACTTAATGCTGATGCTGCAAGATTTTCAGATGACATTAAAGCAATTCGCAACACATCGCCTCGACTGAGTTCAGAACCAATTCTAATTCTGGAATAGTAGTTGTCAATACTTTTTTTATCTTCTTTTGAAAAACGAATTTTTTCCTTTAAAGATAGTTTTGAATCTAAGATTACCATTGCTGTCATTAGCTTAGTAATAGAAGCAACCGGCATAACAAGTTCAGAGTGCTTTTCAAAAAGCGTTGAGTTATTTTTTGCATCCACAACAATGGAACTCACCGAAGCAAGGTTGACTGTTTTTTTATTCTTAGTTGGTGCTTTAGTTGATGTTTTTGATTGAGCATTGTTTGTAGCAGAGAAAACTTTGCTGACGGGTAATAAAAACAAACTGAGACAAATAGCACTAATAAAAATATTCTTCATACACAAAACTCTCGTTTTAAAATCATGTTCTTAATTTTGTTCTAAGCTTTAAAGATTAAAACCTCTAAAACTGAATTATTTCTCGTAAAACAGCTGTTGCATACGTCCCTGTTGGTAGAGAAAAAGACAATGTAAGCTTTTTCATCCTATTGTCTGAATCTAGAGAGTCAGAGGGTATTTCTTCAAATTGGATAGACAGGTTTTCTGGAAACAATCGAGCAGCACGACGTTCTTGTTTTAACCCTTGTTTTTCCAGTCCTTCACACCATTTTAATAAACGATTAGCCACTTCCTGCTCTAATAATAGTAGTTGATTTTCTGAGTTTAATCGCCCCCTACCCCATAAAGGAGCAGTTGGATGAATATCATTTTGATAAAATCGCTTTCTGATTTCATCATCAACACAAGGCACTGAAAAAACTGAGTGTGTACCTGACAGCATCATCATGTCACCATCAAGTAAAGAATTCCAACCTATAACTCGTATTCTTTCTGACAGCATTTGATTAAAAATCATAGAACGAGCAGCAGAAAGAACCATACTTTTGTCCGTTCGTTTTTTTATTTTCTGACTGCCATTAAACCAGTAGCTCGCACGAGTCAGATTATTATAATCATGACCAAAACGTTGCTGAGCGAAATAATTTGGAACCCCTGAAGACTGAATGTTCTTTATTTTATTTTTTAATTCTTCTTTACTGGTATTTTCAACATCACGGAGTACAATTTCAAACTCATTGTGTTTAATGGCACCACGTTTTAGTTTTTTTCGGTGCAGTGTTTTTTTTAAAATCTTAACCCCATCCAGCTGAAAGTCATCCCAGTCTGGCTCTTCAATAATTTCAAGGTTAACACTAAACCATTGTGATGTAATCGCATTGCGATCTTTTAAACCAGCATAACCTATTTCTTTAGTTTCAACACCAACAAACCGAGCCAATTGTCTGGCAAGCCACTCTGTATTCGTGTTTGTCTTTTCAATATATAAAAAAGCATGAGTCCCTTCACCTTCAGGTTCAAAGCTCAGAGTTTCACGAACAATAAAATCTGATGCTCTGGTCTTGAATTTAGCTCGACCCTGTGGCCCTTTTTTTTCCATACAAGAATTATCTGAATGGGCAAAAAGTAGTTCTTCGACTTTGATTATAGGATATTTTTCAGATATTTCTAACTTTGATTCACTCAATGATTATCTCTCATACCACAAATTTAAGATGCTGATTCTAATAAAACAACTGCATGAGCAGCAATACCTTCTTTTCGTCCAGTGAATCCCATTTTTTCAGTGGTTGTAGCTTTCACATTTATTTGTGAGCGTTGAATCTTAAGATCGCTGGCAAGATTCAAACACATTGACTCGATGTGTGATGCCATTTTGGGTGCCTGAGCAATAATTGTCATATCGGCATTAGACACTTTATAGTTGGCCTTTATCACTTCTTGCATCACTTCTCTTAATAAAACACGACTGTCAATATTCTCAAACTCAGCAGAGGTATCAGGAAAATGCTTACCAATATCACCTAATGCCATAGCACCTAGCAAAGCATCACATAATGCATGGACTAAGACATCACCGTCTGAGTGTGCTAATAAGGTATGAGTGTGTGTAATTATAACGCCACCAATAACGATGGAGACGAGAGGAGGTGGATTCTCTTCAGATAAAGCTCTTTCTGTATGAGTAGACTCATCAGAAGAAGCCAAATCATCAGTAGAAATCGTCACATCGGTTAATAAAGAGTCATCCTCTGAAAAACGATGAGCATCATAACCATGACCGATTCTTATCATATAAACCTCCTTAATAAAAAGTTCTCTTTTTTATTTCATTGAGAGAAAAAGTTCTGCAAGTTGCAAATCACCAGGATGGGTAATTTTAATATTGCCAGGATGTCCTTCAACCATTTTAGGTTTGAGACCTTGTAGTTCAATCGCCGATGCTTCATCAGTAACCAAAGCATTGCTACTAATCGCTGTATTCAATGCATCTTTAAGTAATGTAAGTGGAAACATTTGTGGGGTCAAGGCTCTCCATAACTCACTTCGATCAACCGTTGATATCACTTCTTGATTTTTATTACAACGTTTTACCGTATCAGCCATGGGCAAACCTAAAAGACCGCCATTCTCCGTGTCACTTAATTGTTGAATAAGACGATCAATATCACTTGATTTTAAACAAGGTCGAGCAGCATCATGAACAAGAACCCAATCATCATCAGAAGCATGGTTGGAGAGAGTTTTCAATGCATTTAAAACTGAGTGACAACGCTCACTTCCCCCTGGAGCTACAGTAATAAACTGAGCTTCTGTATCACTCAAAGATTGATGAATGTCTTGCCAATAGGGATCACCTTGAGTTATAGCAACAACAATACCATCTATATCTGGATGCTGAAAAAAAATTGACAGTGTTTGTTCAAGAATAGTTTTTCCTGCCAATTGCAGATATTGTTTAGGAATATTACTTCCCATTCGTTTACCGACACCCGCTGCCGGGATAACAGCCCAATATCTTTTTTTACGTGAATTTTTATGAGTGGAGTTACAAGAGTTTTCTTGAGTATTACTGGAACTGTTTTCAGAAGAATTAATTGAATTGGTCATAATTATTTTTTTTCAATCACATGAAAAAAAGTTTCATTTTGTTTAATCATTCCTAATTCTGTTCGAACACGTTCTTCAATGGCTTCAAGACCATTTTTTAAATCTAAAACTTCTGCTTTAAGAGCATCATTGCGTTCTTTGAGACGTTGATTATCGGCTGCTTGTAACTCAAGAGCCGCTTCCAGTTTTCTCACTTCAACAATGCTGGCTTTCCCAACCCACAAATCGTATTGAAGTGCGATTAACAAAACAAGCAAAATAGTAATAATATAATTCATTCTTTAGCTGTATTTGTTTAAAAGTCAGGTCTGAAAAAATAGAAAGGGGTCCTCATTAAAACAAATTTGTTAAAAGAGCACCCCATTCCTGATAATAAGAGATTATAAAATCTTATCCATTGATATTATAAAAGGTCTCTTTTCCTGGGTAGACTGCCTCGTCACCTAGCTCTTCACTTATGCGAATTAACTGATTATATTTAGCAATTCTATCTGAGCGTGACAACGAACCTGTCTTGATTTGTCCACAGGAAGTGGCAACAGCCAAATCAGCAATTGTAGTATCTTCTGTTTCACCAGAACGATGAGAAACCACAGCAGTATAACCTGCATCTTTTGCCATTTGTATGGCTTCAAGTGTTTCTGTCAAGGTACCAATTTGATTCACTTTGATCAGAATTGAATTAGCAATTCCTTTATCAATTCCTTCTTTGAAAATCTTTGGATTGGTCACGTAAAGATCATCACCAACCAACTGAACTTTTTTGCCCAGCTTTTCTGTCAATAGTTTCCAACCATCCCAATCACCTTCATCCAAACCATCTTCAATAGTGATAAGTGGGTACTTTTCTACCCAGGCTGCAAGGTATTCAACCATTTCTTCTGAACTGAGTGATTTATTTTCTGAAGCTAATACGTATTTACCATCTTTATAAAATTCAGAGCTTGCTGCATCGATACCAATAAAGATATCTTCACCTGCCTTATAACCTGCAGCTTCAATGGCTTCAAGAATGACTTCAATGGCTGATTCATTGGATGGTAAATCAGGTGCAAATCCACCTTCATCACCTACAGCCGTATTTAAACCTTTGCTGCTAAGCACTTTCTTCAGTGCATGAAAGACTTCAGCGCCATAACGAATGGCTTCTGCCATTGAACTCGCACCCGTTGGGATAATCATGAATTCTTGAATATCAACATTATTGTCAGCATGCTCACCACCATTAATGATATTCATCATTGGAACCGGCATAGTCAGTTAACCTTCACCACCAAGTTGGCGATATAAAGATACGTTATTGGCTTTTGCTGATGCATGTGCAACAGCCAGGGAAACCGCTAATAATGCGTTAGCACCTAAACGGTCTTTATTATCAGTGCCATCTAGTTCAATCATTTTTGTATCAATGCCGCGTTGATCATCAGAACTCATACCTAGTATGGCATCTCTGATTTCACCATTAACATTTTTTACTGCATTCAGGACACCTTTGCCCAGGAATCGTGATTTATCACCATCACGTAATTCAATTGCTTCTCTTGCACCAGTAGATGCGCCAGACGGAACAATTGCACGCCCCATTGCGCCACATTCCAGGAAAATATCCGCTTCTACAGTTGGATTACCACGCGAATCAATTACTTCTCTTGCCTTTACGTCAACGATTGTTAAATCTGACATCTGTTTTCCTTAATTTATTTGTTTATCTTCGATTGTTTTTAATTTACTATTTCTTGTTTCCCTTTCACTTAATAAAATAAGGAAAAGGAAAGTATTCTTGCAACTCTGTAACCTATAAAATATTCTCAACTCATAGAATATAAAGTTTTAGTTTATATTAGATAAAGAGCCTTCAGCGTCTCTTCATATAGAGCCTTCAGCATCTTTTTTATAAAGAGCCTTCAGCGTCTTTTTATAAACAGTCTTCAGCAAATGGTTTTGATTTAACCAATTGATCAATGTCCATTAACATTTTGATTAAGTCACTCATTTTGTCTAATGGCCATGAATTCGGACCATCACTTAAGGCATTATCAGGATCAGGATGAGTTTCCATAAAAAGCCCTGAAACACCACTCGCAACTGCCGCACGAGCCAGTACAGGTACAAACTCTCGATTACCACCTGAGCATCCACCCAAACCACCCGGTTGTTGAACTGAGTGAGTAGCATCATAAACAACCGGACATCCTGTATCTCTCATCGCAGCTAAAGAACGCATATCTGAAACGAGATTATTGTAACCAAAACTCACACCACGCTCACAGGCCATGACTTTCTGATTACCCGCTTCTCTGGCTTTATCCATGACATTTTTCATATCCCAGGGTGCAAGAAATTGGCCTTTTTTGATATTGAGCGGCATACCTGTTCTAGCAACATTTTGGATAAAATTTGTTTGACGACACAAAAAAGCAGGGGTTTGCAATACATCGACAACCTCTGATATTTCATCCAGAGGAGAATCTTCATGCACATCAGTGAGTAACGGTAAGCCCAGTTCATCTTTTACTTTTTGTAAAATTCTCAAACCTTCAGCCATACCAGGACCACGATAACTTTTACTTGAGGTTCTATTGGCTTTGTCAAAAGAGGACTTATAAATAAAGGGGATTTTTAATTCTTCAGAGATTTTTTTTAATTGCTCCGCCGTGGAAAGTGCCATATGTTCACTTTCAATGACACAAGGTCCTGCAATTAAAAATAAGGGTTTATCAATCCCAACTTCAAATCCACATAACTCAAAGTTATCTGAAGACATTAAAATATTTTCCCTTCTTCATTTTCAATATTGAGTCCCGCACTGGTACGAGCAGCATTGATATAACTGGTAAATAATGGATGTCCATCACGTGGTGTTGAGGTAAATTCTGGATGGAATTGACAAGCAACAAACCAGGGGTGTTCAGCCACTTCAACGACTTCAACCAGATTATCATCAAGTGAAATACCTGTGAACTTTAAGCCTGCATTGGCTAAAGGTTCACGATACTGATTGTTGAACTCATAGCGATGACGGTGACGCTCAACAATCACTTCTTTACCATAAATATTTTTCACTTGTGAATCACTACTCAACTTACAAGGCTGACCACCCAGGCGCATTGAGCCACCTAAGTCAGTATTTTCATCACGAGTTTCAATCGTTCCATCTTCTCTTAACCATTCAGTAATTAAAGCAATGACTGGATTAGTTGTTTTGGGATCGAATTCAGTACTATGGGCTTTATCAAGTTGTGCAACATTTCGAGCATACTCAATAACAGCGACTTGCATGCCTAAACAAATACCCAGGTAAGGCACTTTATTTTCACGGGCATATTGGGCTGCGAGAATCTTACCTTCAACGCCACGATTACCAAAACCACCAGGCACTAAAATGGCATCCATTGGCTTCAAACAATCGATACCATCTTTTTCAATTTCTTCTGAATCTATATAGGTAATTTTAACTTTGGTTGCCGTGTGAATACCGGCATGAATTAAAGATTCCGATAGTGACTTATAAGACTCCGTTAAATCGACATATTTACCCACCATGGCGATATTGACTTCACCCTTGGGGTTATTTTGTGCATCAACAACTGCTTGCCATTGTGTTAAATCTGCATCTGGAACATCTAGTTTTAGTTTTTCAACAACCAACTGATCCAGTTTTTGTTCATGATATAAAAGAGGAATTTGATAAATGCTATCAACATCAACAGCTGAAATAACACCACGTTCTTCTACATTAGTAAATAAAGCGATCTTACGACGCTCTTCGTCAGGAATGGCGCGATCAGCACGACAGACTAAAATATCAGGGCGAATACCAATCGACTGTAATTCTTTCACAGAATGTTGAGTGGGTTTTGTTTTTAATTCACCAGCAGTTGGAATATAAGGCAACAGAGTCAGGTGCATATAAAGCGTATGGTCACTGCCTCTTTGGATTCCTAATTGACGAATGGCTTCCATAAATGGCAAGGATTCGATATCACCAACAGTACCACCGATTTCGATCATTGCAATATCGGCATCGCCTGCACCTAGATGAATGCGTTGCTTAATTTCATCAGTAATATGTGGAATGACTTGTACGGTAGCACCAAGATAGTCACCACGGCGTTCTTTGGATAATACACTTTCATAAACGCGACCCGCAGTAAAGTTATTGGTTTGATGCATATTTGTACGTACAAAACGCTCATAATGCCCCAAATCTAAATCAGTTTCAGCACCATCTTCGGTCACATAAACTTCACCATGCTGAAAAGGACTCATTGTCCCTGGATCAACATTAATATAAGGGTCTAGTTTTAGTAGAGTGACTTTTAAGCCACGAGCTTCAAGTAAGGCTGCCAATGAGGCTGAGGCAATTCCTTTGCCTAAAGAAGAAACAACGCCGCCGGTAATAAAAATGTATTTGGTCATTAGGATATGTCAGGCTCTTAAATATGGTGCAAAGAAACGAAAGGCTAATTTTACAGTTTCTTGATGCTAATTTCATCCAAATCTGAAGGCTATTTTATTTATTTTCAATTCTTTGCCAATCAATGCTCAGTAAATCATCGTTTCTCACGTCTTCATGGCCGTTTTTTAATGAATCATTGACAATAAAGTGACCAACTTGAATTAATTCATCTCCCCAAAAAATAAGAGGCATGGTTTCTCTTTCCCAAGGTGGGATACTTTGTTCTTGAAACCAATGTTTTAATGGATGAGAGCAGCCATTACTATTTCTTCTGTAACGCTCCCCTCCTTTTCTAAAACGTACCGTAATCACTTTACTTAATAATTTTTTACGATCAAAACTCTTCTGTCTGGAGCTATCATTTGCAGCAGACAACTCTAGGTATGTATTGGTATCATTCAAGCGTACTTTATGATCAAGCGATAATATAAATTCCTGGCTTTTTTGATATGTATTTTTATTTTGGGGCACATCGAGCAAATAGAGCTTATCTTTATATCGTCTCACTTCACAATGAAAAACATCTCGTTTCCATGTGACCAAAGGCATAGCATCTTCTCTTGCTTGAATCACGGTATGAACAATTTGTTCAAGAATTTTTTTCGAGGGTATGGGTAACTGGTTATGGTTTATCCAATATCTGAGCAAATTATTTAATCGTGAGAGTTTTCGGCGATTATCAATATGTTCACATGCTATAGATGTCTGTTGGTCATTGGATAAAAACTTTAAGGTGGGCGCTAGCATCAATTTATTATATTCAGTGATACCATCTGAATTGACATAATAAATTTCCTGTAAATCTGATTCGGCCATCTCATCTAGTAAGAGCTGGGATTCGGCTAAGACTTCAGCAGATTTTGCAAAATTGTCTTTTACTGCTGGCCAACGCTTTTCCAATAATGGCAGTATGGTTTGACGTAAGTAGTTTCGATCAAAATGCTCCTCTAAATTACTTTCATCCTCTATCCATTGCAAGTTGTGCTGCTTAGCATAATCAAGAATATCCTTTTTTTTATAATCCAGGATAGGCCGACATAAATGCCCCTTTGAAAAAGGTTTCACTCTGGGCATGGCTGATAAGCCCTTGGTTCCACTACCTCTTAATAGCTGTAGAAGTAATGTTTCAGCCTGATCATCCAGATGTTGTGCCGTTAATAAACATTCATTTTCACTCAAGAGCTGACTAAATGCTTGATAGCGTGCAGTTCGTGCTGATGCTTCAGGACTTTGCCCTTTTTTTTGCCGCCCATCAACTTCAACGATGGTTAAAGGAATATCCAGTTCAAAACAAATGTGTTGACAATGTCTACCCCATTTTTTTGAAGAAGAGCTTAAGCCATGATCAATATAAACAGCAGAAAAGGACTGGTCAAAACCACAAGGGGAATTTTTGAGTTGTGAGCAAAGATGAAGCAGGACATGAGAATCAACACCGCCACTATAGGCAATAAGGTATTTTTCCGTACTGGTCAGCTTCTGAAGGTGAAAATGAAAAGCCTGGGGAGTAACAGACATTACTCTGCAATTACTCCCATCAGATTAAGATGTTGTGACACAATGTGTTTAAAATTCAATCTATAACTCCAATTAAAGAGTTAACTTTCGAGAAAGTTTCCAAATTTCATCATACGTTCATATCTTGAATCTAATAAGCGATCCGTTGGCATTTCACTTAAATGTTCAAGCGTTTCTAATAAGGACTGTTTTAATTTCTTAGCCATGCTTTCATGATCACGGTGAGCGCCACCAATAGGCTCATCAATAATTTGATCAATTAAACCCAGCTCCTTTAATCGGAATGAGGTAATTCCCATTGCTTCAGCAGCTTCTGATGCTTTTTCAGCACTTTTCCATAAAATAGTTGCACAACCTTCTGGTGAAATAACAGAATAGGTACTGTATTGTAATAAATTCACCCGATCACCAACACCAATGGCCAAAGCACCACCAGAACCACCTTCACCAATCACAGTACAAATAATGGGCACTTTTAGCTCAGACATTTCGATCAGGTTACGAGCAATTGCTTCACTTTGACCACGCTCTTCTGCTCCTACACCAGGATAGGCTCCAGGAGTATCAATGAAGGTTAAAATTGGTAGTTTGAAACGCTCTGCCATTTTCATTAAACGCAAGGCTTTACGATAACCTTCTGGACGAGGCATACCAAAATTACGTTTCACTTTTTCAGCAGTATCACGACCTTTTTGCTGACCAATGACCATTACAGGAATGCCTTCAAGACGAGCTAGACCAGCAACAATGGGCGCATCATCGCCATAAGCGCGATCACCATGTAATTCTTCAAAATCAGTAAACATATGCTTGATGTAGTCCAATGTATAAGGACGCATAGGGTGACGAGCAAGTTGTGATATCTGCCAGGGAGATAAATCTTTGAAGATGGACTCAGTCAGTACTTTGCTTTTCTCTTGCAAAGTGGCAATTTCTTCGGATAAATTTAGATCGGTGTCATTTCCTACATAGCGTAACTCTTCAATTTTTGCTTCAAGTTCCGCAATAGGCTGTTCAAAATCAAGAAAATTTGGATTCATTTTGTAATTCTTATCTATAAAAAGCTTGTATTAAGAAGCTTAGTTAAAGTCTATATTAAGAAGTCTTTCCTAGTCCATCAGAAATGACTATATTAGTTTTTATTAATCTTCAAGTATAACATTTTTAAAGTTGTTTATACAGCTCACTTTTTCTTTAGAATAAGGCATAAATTCATCAATTTAAATCAGAAAAAAAATCCTTCCCTTTTTCAGGGAAGGATCAAATAGACTAGAAATTAATGAATATCAACTTTCAAAGTTTCTGGTGATTTTTTTGTTGTTTTAGGAATCATTAAATCTAAGACACCATCAACATAATTAGCAGTAATGGCACTTTGATCAATGTTATCAGGTAAATCAAACCGCCTGACAAAAGTACCATGAAAACGCTCTATGCGATGCTGTTTTTCATCCTTAGTTTCTTCCTCAGTTTTACGTTCACCTTTTAAAGTCAACACACCATTAGAAAGAGAAACATCTACATCTTCTTTCTTAACTCCAGGGAGTTCAGCCTTAACATGAAAAGCATCTTTTGTTTCTGTGATATCGGCAAGTGGTGACCATTCAGATGAAGTATCATCGGAGGGCTTGGTTAGCAAACCAGTATAGTAAGGGTTAAAAACACCATCTATTTCCCGAAAAGGATTCCAGCGAGCTAAGGTCATCTCACACCTCCTTTACCAGTTTACTGGCTTAAATTATCACTGTTGTTTTAACATGTTGTAACATACTTGTAGCATTAAAGTTGTCACAAATAGAGATGAGCAAAAAATATTTATTATCACCCTCTCTATTTTCTATATACTATAAAAAACAAAAAATATCAACAAAATTTATTGACATACATCATAACAACAGTCAATATTTAACGCAAAATTAACCTTTATCCCGTATTTCTTTACGAATAGCTTTAAATCGCATCCGATAAGCTTCTGCATCACCATAATCTATAAAATTATTCATGTGTCGATGCGGCTCAGGAGAACGTTGAGCATGTTTTATTGGACACCAGTATTGTTCAGTTTTAGCGGCAATTTCACGGACATATTCAATCACACCATTGCTATAGCCACAATAAATACAATTAAGTTTTTCAATAAAATTTAAATAAACAAGATGCTGACGATCAATAATAATATATTTACTACGTACAACTCGTGGAATACCATAAACACGAAAACAGGTGTGTTGATAAAAACTGCCCATGAGATCTAATAGAGCAATCGGTACGATAACACTATAAATAATTGGTGCAGTAAATAAATGTCCTAGATGAGCATTCAACAAGTAATGCAACACACCAGTACGATGATGTTTTTGTAATTTTCTAATCCCTGACTCAAATTGTACCTTACCCTTTGTTAAGGTATAGCGAAATAAGGCTCTTTTCTCATTGAGTACACGATCAATTTCTGTTTCTAACTCAGCTTCTAATAATCTAAGGCGTTTTAGAATATCATCTATTGTTGATTTATCCATGGCTTGCTTTTACCTTTACTATCCAGGTCATTATTTAATTTTAAATAATTTAGAAACTAAGATCATAAAAATGGCATCAATCAAACCTCAGCCGACACCACACGATTACGTCCAGATTCCTTAGCAGTATATAAAGCTTTGTCAGCACGACTTAACAACAACTCTACTGATTCTTCATCATTTAATGTGGCGACACCAAAACTGCATGTTTTTTGTCCTACTTGATCAAAAGTCCGTTGTTCTAATTTTTTTCGCAACGTTTCAGCAAGTTCTTTAGCACCCTGTGCAGGTGTCTCAGGACAAATGATTAAAAATTCTTCTCCACCCCATCGCCCAACAAAATCAGTTTTTCTAATACCTTTACGAATGAGATCAGCAATACCAATGAGAACAAAATCTCCCACTTGATGTCCATAGGTATCATTAACCTCTTTAAAATGGTCAACATCCAGCATAATAATCGATAATGGATGATGGTATCTTCTGGTATGATAAAATTCTTCAGTCAGTTTTTGATCGAGTCTTAGACGATTATATAGTTTTGTAAGCGTATCAGTCACCGATAATTCTTCAATGCGCTTTCTATTTGTGATGTCTTTACGTATTGCAGTATAACCAAAGATATTACCTGCCTCATCAAATTGAGGCTCTATATGAGCCTCAACCCAATAAGCACTGCCATCTTTTGCCTTATTCTTAACTTCTCCATTCCAGGATTTTCCACTTTGTAATTCTTTCCACATTTTCTCATAGAGACTTACAGGCATATCAGGATGCCGAATGATATTATGAGATTTCCCGATTAAATCTTCTAGAGAGTATTGAGAAATTTGGCAAAATGCTTTTGATGCCTCTGTAATATTTCCATAAGCATCAGTACTTGAACTAATCACGTTAGTGTCAAAAACATCCAAATATTTTTGTTGTTCTTTATAGGCTCTTTCTAATTCTTTTGTTCTCTTTACCACCAATCTTTCCACACGGATAAAGTGATAAGCAGCAAAAATAAGTCCAAGAATTATAATCATCAACCAGTAGCGATATTGCTTGATGATCTGAGTCAGGGTGACCTTACCATTTTTAGCATAGGGTCCCACTTTAAGCTCTTTGAAAATATCATGCACACTTTGATAACTGAGCGGTACTGTCCAACCAGCATTTAAACCTGCTTTAGAAACGGGATCATTTGGGGAAAGACTTAATAATGCAATAACAACCTGAGTGGCAAAATCATCATCCGTATTTCTCGCCCGGGCAAAAGGCCATTCAGGATAAAGTGCAGTGCTATGAAAAAATGGAAAATCTGTGTGTTTTTTCTGATTCAAGATACGAAAATCATTTGAATTAATTTCACCACTTTTAATCATACGTTCCAATGTATCTGTACGAACTGTTCCTGCATCAACGATACCATCACGCACACTTTTGACAATATCATCCTGAGGAAAGCCCATAAATTTAATACTTGAAAAATCTTCAAATGGATTGATACCGGCCTGTTTGAGTTCTCGCCAGGCCATCTGAAAACCACCAAAAGCATTCTTAGATACTGCAGCAAATGATTTTCCTTCTAAATCAGACAAGCTATTAATCTGTTCATTATCTGATCTCACAATAATAACGGCACCAAAAGAAGTATAAGGCTTTCCCTGACGCATGTTTTTAAGTGTAGCAACTCGGGTTATACCATAAGGGAATTCAAGGTTGACGTAATTTCCCGTATTAGTCAGGATAAAATCAAGTTCATTATTTTTTACTGATTGTTCCATTTCTGGAAGAGAGAGTGGAATTAACTTAAACTGATATCCCTTAATTTTAGATTCAAGATATTTTGCCGTAGGCATCCACATAAGGTTTGCTTTTTCCGCTCCTCTATGAGCAAGGACACCAATTGAAACTTCATGCAAATTTTTTGCATGCACTGAGTTAATTATTCCTAACAAAAAGAGATTAATAAGCAATAAATAAGAAAAAAAATGTCGAGTGGAATTGCAGGGCTTGTTTTTTAGCATAAAGTACTTATAGAGACCTATAGTCATTAGTTATAAGTAATATGAATTTTTTGTGTTGTTATTGTTTTTATTAGAATACCACAACTCGTATTACTGAAAGATTATATCCAAAGTGATAGCCCATTAAAAAGTAATTAAACTCATAATAGATTAACCCTTCTATTTATAGTTTACACCATTTATGTTTTTATTCATTATTTGTATTAAAAATATACAATAAAAACTTAATCTTTAAGTATCACTATCCAAAAACATCTATAACATAAACTCAGGAAGTATATTTGATAACTTTTAAATTCCTGATAATTCGATTATTAACCTCCAATAAGAGCTCTTAATTTACTGGGCTCATTTAATATAATCCTTTCGTGTTCAATTGTTAGTAATCCCTGAGTCTTTAACTTAGTCAGTATCCTTGAAAAAGTTTCTGAAGTAATGGATAAACGTGAAGCTAATAATCCTTTAGATGTCGGAAGTATAACGACACGGGTACAATTTTGAAAATTTCCACCACAACACTTTGTTAAAAGATAATTTATCAATCGATATTGAGCATCATAAAGAGTTAATTCAATAATCTCCTGAGTTTGGCTCTTAATACGCTTATTCATTTGAGTCATTAAGCTAAAACAGAGTTCAGTTGATTGTTCAAGTTGAGCTTTAAAATTATGAGCATGAAAATAATACACCTGAGAATCAATAATAGCCTTGGCATTAGAAGAATAATATTGTTCTTCAGAAAATAATATGGATTCAGCAAATAACTGCTCTGGTTCATAAATATCGATAATTTTTTCTTTTCCATCGGGAGCATTTTGAAATAGAGCCATTTGTCCCGTACGAACCAGATAAAAGTAACTGGCACTATCGTTATGCTGAAACAAAGTTTCATTGCGTTTTAAAAGGAGCAAACCACATGATTTAATCAGGCTTTGAAAACCAGCATCTGACATTGATTTAAATAAATAATGCTCTCTGATTTCTTGTTGACAAAAGGACTTAAATTGCAATGTAATTCACTTTCAGGCCAGGTATTATATAAAGGATGTTTAAAAAACATGGACTAGTATTTTATAGATTCATATCCTTATCTCATTGATTTAAATCATGTATTGAAATACGATAATTATTTATTTTGCCTGGAAAGGGTTACAGGTGAATTGACAAGTCAATCAAAAAATAACCAAGATTTCTGCTAACATAATATATCTTAAAAATTTACCCAGAGAGATATACAGCAAGGCTTTAAGCCAATTTATTTTTACCAGTCCTGCAACCAAACATAGAGGATCACCAATAATTGGCAGGAAGCTAAAAAAAAGTACCGGGGAACCGTATTTTTTTAACCATTTTTCAGCTTTAAAGCGATGTTTAATCTCATCATCCTGATGTTTACTTTTATCATCAAGAAAGCCTTTGCGAATCAAAATTCCTATCAGCCAGTTACTCATTCCTCCTAATGAATTGCCAGTGCCTACGATTAAGATCAGTAGCATCGTATCCCAATTTTGTTGTGAAACCATTAATAAGAAAAGTGCTTCTGAACTACCAGGCAAAAGAGTTGCAGAGGTAAACCCACTAAAAAAAAGAGTAAGAAGAGGTATTGTAGAATCTATCATTGTTGAGGAACCTCAACTAGAAAAATAAGCACTATCGATATTTAATTTCACTTTGGCTGTGAGTCAATTTATCAATACGACTCAATAATTCTTTTGTTAACCGAACATTCCAGTCATTTGATAAACGAATCGAAGTAGTTGCTTTCACACCGGTATAATTATAATAAACAGGACATTCGCCTCCTTCTCTAAAGGGCAATAAAACTTCTTTAAAGTGATTAATAAACTCTTCATCAACCTGTTCATGATTAATATCAACTGATAAGCGTCTGGCATAATGATTTCTTGCCGAATCAAGATCATATATCCTATCAACTGTAATTCTGGCATTACCTGAATAACGATCAAGTCCCAACTCACCAGATATAACAATCACAGAATCTTTAACTAAAATATCCTGATACATTTCATATTTGTCAGAAAATAAAGCGACTTCCTGTCGACCACTGCGATCATCAATGGTGATAAAAGCCATTTTATCACC
>JAPHSW010000215.1 GCA_026196615.1 Gammaproteobacteria bacterium
CTCCATATCCATTTGCTTGGTGGAAAAAACCTATCAGGCTTTTAACCTTATTTTTGTAAAATAATTGCAGGTGATATTCCTGCTGATATTGTCTATCAAGATGACAAAATTCTGGTTTTTAAAGACATAAATCCTAAAGCTGATGTTCATTTACTGATGATACCTAAAGAGCATATTGAAAGTTTGGCTGAATTAACGTCATCTCACAATGATC
This sequence comes from Gammaproteobacteria bacterium, assembly GCA_026196615.1. GTDB lineage: Bacteria > Pseudomonadota > Gammaproteobacteria > GRL18 > GRL18 > GRL18. The sequence goes on from JAPHSW010000215.1 coordinate 215, forward strand.
TCATCAGCTATATGATGTTAAAATTACCAGAACTTGCCAATGCTCAAGGATTAAGCGGCGGTTTTCGTACTATTATTAATACTGGAAAAGAAGGTGGTCAGGAAGTTTTTCACCTCCATATCCATTTGCTTGGTGGAAAAAACCTATCAGGCTTTTAACCTTATTTTTGTAAAAAGATATTTATAGCAAGTTTACTTAATTACTGGAGAACACCATGGGATTTGGCCCTTTAGAGTTATTTATTATCCTGGCAATCGTGTTAGTTTTATTTGGAGCTAAGAAATTACGCAATATTGGCGGTGATTTAGGTGGTGCAATTAAAAACTTCAAAACAGCAGTGAAAGAAGAAGAAAATGTTACTGAAGATAAAGCAAGCACTGACAATCAAGCTCAACTGAAAGAAGATTCTTCATCGACAAATCAGGGCGCAACGATTGAAGGTACTGTAGAAAACAAAACTAAAGATAACGTTTAAATAGGACTTTAGTAAAGTATGTTCGATATTGGCTTTTGGGAGCTATCCCTCATTGGAATTGTCGCATTATTAGTCGTTGGTCCTGAACGTTTACCTGCCGTTGCCAGAACGGTTGGTAAGTACGTTGGTCGTGCAAATCGCTTCATTTCCAACATTAAAGATGACATCAGCAAAGAACTAAAAGATGAAGATCTTAAGAAAATTCTTGCCGATCAGCAAAAATTGGCCGATGAATATAAAAATGCCGCAAGCTCAATGAATGCAGCCGTAAGCTCAGAGAGTGAATCACTTCGAGGCAGTGTGACAATGGATGATATTCTTGATATTGAGGAATCCAACTCAAATACCTCTACTCAAACATCAAACACCGACAAAGTCACTGAAGAAACTAAGAACGATGATTCTACTTCACCCGCTAACAATAGCTCAGATGAAACACAGGTCAGTACAGAAAAATCATGAGTGAGACTCCAAACGCCGCTGATACAACAATGGAAAATGAACAGCCTTTCATGGCTCATTTGATTGAACTTCGAGATCGCGTTTTACGCATCGTCATTGTTGTTATTTGTTTTTTTCTCGTGCTGTTCTTTTTTGCAAATGATCTTTACCATATGGTTTCTGAACCACTTCTGGCTCAATTACCCGATGGCAGTACAATGATTGCAACAGGCGTTGCAGCACCGTTCTTAACACCCTTTAAACTGAGTTTGGTTTCCTCAATATTTCTTGCAATTCCCTATATTTTCTATCAATTCTGGTCTTTTGTTGCGCCTGGCTTGTACCAACATGAAAAACGCCTTGCCATGCCATTAATCACTTCCAGTGTCATATTATTTTATGCTGGCATTGTTTTCTCATTTTATGTTGTCTTCCCACTGATGTTCGCATTTTTTACCGCAACAACCCCTGAAGGTGTTGCAATGATGACGGATATTAGCCAATATCTTGATTTCATTTTAAAAATGTTTTTTGCCTTCGGTTTAGCATTTGAAGTGCCTATTGTCACCATTGTACTGACCATTACAGGCGTTACAGATGCCGATAAATTGGGTGAAAAACGTCCCTATGTTATTGTTGGTTCATTTGTTCTTGGTATGTTACTCACACCGCCAGACATCGTTTCACAAACCTTACTTGCTATCCCTATATGGCTGCTTTTTGAATTAGGTATTATCTTCTCTCGCATTATTGGCAATAGAAAAGCCGCCAAAGAACAAGACGAAAAATCCAGTGGGGAAAATACGTCTGCTAAAGATAATAATAAATCAACAAGTGATAAAGAGTCTTCAACTAATGGGGCTGATTCTTCTACTGATGAAAAAGAAACCTCAAATGAACACGAAGAAGTAGAAGAGCCTCGATATAAAGCAATGACAGACGAAGAAATGGAAGCAGAGCTAGATGCTATAGAGAGAGAAGAAGGAAAATAGATTTAATAGTATAGAAGTAGTTGCTCATACAGCTCATATATTAGTTCATACAACTGATAATGGCCTCAAGGCCATTATCAATCCACTATCACTGAGTAACAACATTGAACGCTACTCGTTCAAATGAATCCGTTGCTAATAATATATCTGAAATCATCACATAATTTAGCTTTTCATTATGCCAAACTTTTAGAACACTCCCTTCATCATAAACACCTGATGGCACAATTAAATGAAGTTTTCCACCTTTACCTTTCGTATCATTTTCTGAAATCAAAAAAGCTCGCTGAAATTGTCCCCCACCTCCAGTACCTTTTATACCTTTCACTGCAATTGCTCGAGATTGAACCGCAATCAACTGTAAACCAATAGCAATTCCTTTATGAGGATTAACTCTCAACCATTTTACAATAGCCAAACAGTACGCTTTTTCTATATTCAACCGATAAGCAACCAGCATCCCCACCCCAATTGGTACATCGATATCATTTTTACTCACCAATAACATGCCGTGGGCGCTTTCATTTTTTTGCTTCCAACTTTCTTCTTTCAAATATTGATTTAGCTGTTCCTGAGGAGATCTCATATTAGCGTTAATCACTGAGCTGGCATAAATATGTTCCCATTCATCACCAACAATTTGTGATTCATCCAGAAATGGATTCACACTCTGTAGTTCCCCCATTGGATTTTTTTTATCCAATAATTTAGCTTCTTCTAAAAGACCAATCAGATTAATATTCGAATCATCTTTGGGCTGATTTTGTTCTAACCGTTCTTCCAGTCGTGCATCAATTTCTTCTTGTGGTTTAAAAGGTTTTCTATGGCTAATAAAATGATGACACGCTCTAAAGCCCGATACGAGCTTTATTTCATTGCCTATCAGTTGACGCTCTTCTGAGCGTTCCTCATGCACATTTATTTCATTGTCAATACGTTGCAACATTTCATTATGGATACGAGATTGATAAGACAGAACTCGATCATGTTTTTGTTCCATAATCTGCTCCAAATGAGCATCTAAAAAAACTTTCAACTTATCCATTGTAACAATACGGCCTTCAAATTTTTCCGCATTAGACTTTTTAGCATCTTTTTCTTTATCAAAATAATGAGGTGACTGATCAGACAATAAATCAACAACAAATTTTTGTTCTAGCACACTCTTTCCATAAGCAATAATTTCACAGTGTTCCACCCAGCCAGCTAATAAATCGTAAATTTTACGAGCTTCAAGGCGCATCATTCGATAAGGATTGAGTATTTTTAAGATGGCAATCTGTAAATAGCAGCTTTTAAGAGAGACTTTTTTCCCAACCAGATAATCCTGAGCACCAATTCGTTCTGCCAACAAATACAGTTGATTCAACTCTTGCCAGATATGAACAGGCTCTGATAAATAAAATTGAAAACGTTCAACTAATAATCGCGAGAAATAAAAAAGTGCCATAAATAAGGCTTCAGGAACCAAACTTCCAATATATTGATCAACATATTTTTTATTATTAGCAATATCATGAATAATAATTTGATAAGCTACAGAGCTTTCCAATAACAATTGTTGCAAATGATTGATATGAAGTTGATACTCTTCATTAATAGGAAAAGAAACTGAATTCGTTTTTCCAATCAGTGCATCACACTCTTGCTTTATTTCAATATCCAGAAGCAACATGATTGCCATTCTGTCTGCTGGAGAACACTGGATTCGATTCAGTTTTACCAATGTATTTAAAAAAACCTGCAAATCTAAATGATCACGCGTATTTAGCCAGTTTTGGACAGAAACTTCATCAGGTTTAACACCATGATAATTTTCAGAAATAGCTTCTTGTTGTGGGATACGTAAAGTTGGTGAAAACATATTTAATACCCAAAATATTCTAATAATACGGTAAGTATAGTCCAATGATGTGATTTGTAACGTATGAGAGAATAATTATTATGTAAATATTGCAGGTTATTATCGTTATAGATTTTATTTGAAGGAATATAGTTTAGGGGACCTGAATTAGAAATTATTCATAGGTATGATCTTTAGGAATTGAAATGAAGCCCCATAGATGATCAAATAGTTGTTGTTCAGGCAATTATTCTTCATCCAAAGGCTTCAAATGA